>QHZC01000533.1 GCA_003224515.1 Acidobacteriota bacterium | reverse complement strand
CCGCCGTGAGCTCGAGGCGTATCCCGCGGTTCGCCTGCGCAGGATTGTTGATAGCGAGGGAGATACAGGATGCTTCCTAATCTCGATTTACAAAAGTCCTGAGACGGCGAAGAAGATCAGTGAGGCGCTACGTGCCGAGGGGATCGCCACGTCCTCTCAAGGCGTCAACAATGTGGTCATGACGGATTGGGGACTGCATATCTATTCGAATATCACCAGCCTAACTAACAAAACCAGCGTGGACAAAAAGGGATTCCCGTGGAACCTTTCAGAGAACAAGCACTCTGAAACAGACTACCGGAAAGGCACCTGCCCGGTTGCCGATAGCCTCTTCGAGCGCAGCATCCTGCTGGCAATTCCGTCCTGCCTTACAGAACAGGATGAAGAAGGGATTATCCATGCCTTTCGCAAAGTCTTAAGCCATTTTGCCAAGTCCTAAGAAATTGAACCGGGTTGGCGCATAGCCTCCGGCAAGACGACAGGGGGCCAGAATGACACCGGGCCAGCAGCTCCGCTTTGCCGTGTGCTGTCGAACGCCGCGATTTGTGGTTAGTTGAGGAGGTATGGGAAACAGCGTATCGGAAGCTAGGCCGACGGAGATAGGTCTAAAGCGCAGCTTGCGATTATGGGACTTAATCCTCTATGGCCTGATTGTCATACAACCAACGGCACCTATGCCCTTATTCGGAGTCCTCAGCAGTCGAGGGCACGGCCATGCCGTGACCGCCATTCTGCTTGCCATGATCGCAATGCTGTTTACCGCGATCAGTTATGGCCGGATGGCGCGGGTCTATCCGAGTGCCGGTTCTGCGTTCACCTACGTCGGCCAAGAAATAAATCCGGCGCTCGGTTATGTCACTGGGTGGAGCATGGCCATGGACTACATGCTCAATCCAGTGCTTTGCATCATCTGGTGCAGTAAGGCCGCTATGAACTTTGCGCCCGGCAGCCACTATTGGATATGGGTGATTTTCTTCTTCGTTCTCTTCACAAGTCTTAACCTGCTCGGCATCAAGTCCTCGGCGCGCATCAACGAGGGTTTAGCTGCCAGCATGGGCATCGTCATAGTTATCTTCTTTGCCGCTGGCGCCCGCTACATTTTCGGCCATTCGCATGATAGTTCATACTTTTTCCTCCGACCTTTCTATGACCCACAGACCTTTAAGCTCGGCTCCGTGCTCGGCGGGACATCGCTCGCCGTGCTTACTTATATCGGCTTTGACGGTATTTCAACTCTTTCGGAAGAGGCTGAGAACCCGCGCCGTAATATTCTGCTGGCGACCGTACTGACCTGTCTGGTAATTGGAATTTTGTCGGCTATGGAAGTCTACGTTGCACAATTAATTTGGCCAGTCTCACAGCCATTCCCCGATGTGGACACGGCCTACGTGCATGTGGCTGGCCGGGTCGCTGGTCCCTGGTTCTTCTTGGCGATGAACCTGACACTGCTTGTGGCCAGCGTCGGTTCTGGAATGGGAGCTCAAGTGGGAGCGGCACGGTTGCTTTATGGCATGGGACGGAGCAATGCTTTGCCTCGGTCATTCTTTGGTGCCATTGACCCCGTTCGCCGGGTACCGCGCAACAACGTAATTTTTGTCGGATTAGTCGCGCTCTTGGGTGCATTCTTCCTCTCGTATTCGCTGGCTGCCGAGATGCTCAATTTCGGAGCGCTCCTGGCTTTCATGGGAGTCAATGCCGCAGCGTTTGTACGATACTTCGTGCGAGCTTCGGCAAAGAGATTGGCCAACCTTGTGATGCCGATTTCTGGTCTGACGATTTGCTTGCTGCTTTGGCTAAACCTGAGCCCGGCGGCAATGCTGGCGGGAGTGATCTGGATGGCTGTTGGCATTGCGTTCGGCGCGTGGAAAACGCGCGGCTTTCGCATGGATTTGATCAATTTCGAGATCCCCTCCGGAGCGGAGATCTGAACGAAAGCAAAGAGGCTTCGGGTGCTACTGCGAAGAAATTTACTGGGCACAAATCATCAATCGAGTCGCGGATATCGTTTCGGAGTATTCAGCGGTAATGCTGTTGGCGGCTTGGCAGTCTCCGTCTTACGTCACTCGTCCCGCCAGCTCAGTGCCGTAGAGATGACAAGAATGCGATTCACCACGCGAGCCAGTTTTCTTGGTCTGATCCTCCTGCTGATTACGAGGCCCGTCTGCGCCCAGACGCTCGAAGCCGGCGTTGCCCGCGTGGATATCACGCCTTCGCCTGGCCTGCTGCTCCAGGGCTACCCCCATCCGGAGCGCATTGCTACGGGCGTGCGCGATCCACTCTACGCACGGATCCTAGTTCTGGGGGCTGGTTCTAACCGACTGGCAATTGTCGATCTAGATCTCATTGCTACCTTTGGACCGGCATATCTGGCGCAGTTGCGCGATGCGATCCAAGGTGAAGTTCAGAATCTTCTTGTCGTGGCCATTCACACGCATTCGGGGCCTGCACTGATTCCGAGTTCGACGCCTCCGCCAGGAGATTGGGAAACCTCCGCGGTGGCCAAAGTTGCAGAAGCTGTGCATCAGGCCGCTACTCATATGGTCCCGGCGCGGCTTGGAGTCGGATACGGAATCAGTTACATCGGCCATAACCGGCTCCGTCACAATCGCGATGGCACAGTCAACTGGTTTGAACCGAACTGGACCGGAGTTTCCACGGCGCCAATCGATCCGACCGTTGCCGTACTTCGCATCGACGATTTGACTGGCAATCCGCTGGCCATCCTGGTTAATTACGCTTGCCATCCGGTTGTTTTTGGTCCTGACAATCGGCTTTATTCCGCTGATTTCCCTGGTGTCGTGACTCGAGTGGTCGAAAGAGCGTTTGACAGGAAGCCGCTGTGTTTCTTCCTTCAAGGCGCCGACGGTGACATCAATCCCAATTACGCTGTGACCCCGCTCCAGCAAGGGGCTGCCGAATATTGCGAACGAACTGGGACAGAACTGGGGCGCGTCGCAGCTCAAGTTACTCAGCAGATTCACACTGCTGTCGATCCCGATGCAAGCTTGCAGGTTGCCCAAGATGAGATCCGTTTCGGGCCCCGGTGGAATGCTCAGCAATGGCGAGCGGCCGACCCGCGGGCTGCCGACTCGATCGCCGGCAAAACGCAGTCCGAATATGAACTGACTGTCACCACTGTACTGCTTGACAAACGGATTGCCTTTCTCGCTATGCCTGGAGAGCCATTTGTGGATTTCCAGATGAACTGGCGTGCGCATTGCCCAACGCACGACTGTTTTTTTCTCGGCTACGCCAACGGGTATTACGGCTACTTTCCTAGCATTATAGCGGCTAGCTGGGGTGGGTACGGTGCCTCCCAAGCATCAACCTGGATGCAGGTTGGCGCTGGTGAAAGGATGTTGGATCAAGCCTTTGTCAGGGTTTTCGAGATGCTCGGAAGATTGAAACCGATTCCGGAGGATCTTCAACAATGAGCTTGTACGGGACTCCAGACCGCAAGTCCGCAAAAGGTTGCTTCTCGTATTTGGCATTGCACGGCCTGCTGTTGGTTGTTGCAGCAGTCCCCGTTTCTGCTGCTACGTTTAAAGCCGGTGCAGCCCAAGTAGATATCACTCCGCCACCCGGGCTGGCGATGTACGGCTACTTCGACCGGATCAAGAATCATCAGCTTGCTTCTGGCACGCTGTACCCGCTCTACGCGCGCGTGCTGGTGATGGAAACTGGTGACAAACGAGTGGCGTTGGTCACGCTTGACCTCGGCCGAACATTCCGCGAGGCTTGGCTTGAACGTCTGCGCTCTGCGGTCCAAAAGAACACCCGAATCGATTATTTGATTGTCTCAGCGTCGCACACCCACTCCGGCCCGAACATTGTCGATGAAAATCCCGATAAGCAGACAGCTGAATGGCAAAACGTGGCCTTCGATAAAATCCTTCGTGCCATCCAGCAAGCCACCAGACGTTTGGTTCCGGCACATATCGGGGTCGGTTACGGCCCCGGCTACGGCCAAACTTACATCGGGTACAATCGTCGTCAGTTGCGTTCCGATGGCAGTGTCTCGATGCTGTGGTCCAATCCGGCCCAGATTCCGACTGAGCCCGTCGACCCTGTTATTACTGTCGTTCGCATCGATGGCGCATCTGGCGAGCCACTCGCAATCCTGGTCAACTATGCTTGCCATCCGGTCGTGTTGGGTGCTGATAACTTGCAATACTCAGCAGACTATGTCGGCGTGACTCTTAAGACCATTGCGGGAGTGTTCGGTGACAAACCGATCTGCTTCTTCTTGCAAGGTGCGGACGGTGACATCAATCCCTATTACGCTGCCACACCAATTACCCAGGACGCTGCCCAGAAACTCGATTGGACGGGTCGCAAACTGGGAATGGAGGCGGTTCGCGTGGCCCAAAACATTCGCACGAGCGGCTCGGCTGTTCCTAGCTTGGATTTCGCCGACGACTCCATCACGTTCCCGTCGCGCTGGGATCCTCAAAAGTTCCACGACGATCTGATCCGCGTGAATGGTCCCGCAGTTTTCCAGGATCATGCGGACTTGTTAGCCGCCACACCCGTCCCCTCCACGCTCACATTGCGCTTGACAATACTCTTAATCAACAAGCAAATCGCGTTCGTTGGAATGCCAGGGGAACCGTTTGTTGAATTCCAAATCGACTTGCGGGATCGCTGTCCTGTGCACCACTGCCTATTATTGGGCTACACGAACGGCTATTTCGATTACTTCCCGACCATTCTCGCCAGCTCTCAGGGTGGATATGGTGCAGGCGACTCGAATACTTACGTTGCAGTTGGCGCAGGCGAGCGCATGCTGGACCAAGCGCTGATACGTGTTCACGAAATGCTAGGTGAGCTCAGGCAGGTGCCGGATTTCGCTCACTGAACATTCCTTGTGCATTAAGCCTTTCGGGCTTTTTCTATATGGAACACGCGCAGTAGCTTAAAGTGTTCATATGAAAGAAGGTCGGTCGGGGTGATAGATCGAAACGACGAGTACGCAAATAGAACTATGCCCTCAGCGCGTCGCAGGCATGTACTCTAGCCAACCGGAACAAAATGACTGACGTCTCGGTTCCGACCAACGAAAGTCGCTTGTTCAGAGTAAGCTGCCACGTTTTACGAATCGGCTGCTTCGGATCGTCGGGTCTCCTTCGGAATGCTGCTTCGCCTCTTTGCTCATTCACGATCTGCGTCGTTCTGGTGCCGTAATTTGGTTAACGCCGGGGTGCCAGAGACGGTCGCTATGAAGATTGGTGGCTGGAAGACCCGTTCGGTCTTCATACGCTACGCAATCGTCGCAACCAAAGACATCCAGAACGCCATGAATG
>QHZC01000529.1:1779-2408 GCA_003224515.1 Acidobacteriota bacterium | reverse complement strand
CCTAACCAGTTCGGCAGGATTGCGTAAATATCGCTACTTTTCGCGGTGAAGAACGCCTCGATAGACGCTTTGCCGCCCGAAGGCTTCTCGATCAACCTAGTGACATCGTACGCGGATGAGAATTCCTTGTTGTATTCGATCTTGGGCACTTCGCCAGCCGTCCATTGCCGCGTATTTTTCCACGGCTTGGTGCCATAGATGGCTTCGCCGTTGATCTTCATCCAGTCGCCGATTTCTTGGAGCCGCTGCTCCATAATGACTGGGATAGTTCCATCCGCGTTGGGGCCAATGTCGAGCAGCAGATTACCGCCGCGGCTCACGGTGTCGACCAGGATAAAAACCAATTCACGACCGGTGTGATAGACGCTGAGATCCTCGGCGCGGTTGTAGCCGTAGCTTACGCCCATGCCACGGTTCTCTTCCCAGGGGTGGTCGATCCCGCTCATGCCCGCGGTGTATTCGGTCGTCCAATAGCCGCCGTGCTTGTGGCGGGTATCGCTGCCCCAGCGATCGTTAATCACTACTTCATCTTTGGCGGGCGAGTCATTGAAAAGCCATGCGAGCAGTTCAGGAGAATGCCAGTCGGCAGAGGACATCTCCCACTCGCCGTCGCTGAAGATGACCGAAGG
>QHZC01000529.1:494-1680 GCA_003224515.1 Acidobacteriota bacterium | reverse complement strand
TCGGTAAGATCACCTAACAAATCCCGCTTCGGACCGATCTCGACCGCATTCCAGGGACGTCCCCATGTGGCGGAAGCTTCTTTGCTTGGCCACAGGGCAAATCCCTCGTGATGTTTGGAGGTTAGGACAACGTATTTCGCTCCAGAGCCGGCAAGAACGTCGGCCCAGTGATCGGGATCAAAGAGCTCAGCTTTGAATTGCGACGCAAAATTCTGGTAAGCGAAATCGGTACCATACAATTTTTGATGGAACGCCCAGGTACCCCTCTCGAGATCATTCGCTTTTGGATCGTATCTGCCACTCGTCATCGCGTGCCAGTACCACTCGGCGTAGGCGAGCTTGCCGGGAATAACAGGGGCATAAGCTGGTAGAGAATACGTGCCCCAATGAATAAAGATGCCAAAACGCGCTTCGGTAAACCACTCGGGGGTTACACGATGGTCAACTGAATCCCAACTAGACTCGTATCTTTGCGCAAGTATCGTTGCGGCTGGGAAGCAAAGTAGGAAAAGAAGAGCAGGAAGTCTCTTCATATAATCTCCAGCATGGCTGAACTGAACGGCATCCCAGCAGACCTGGATCAAGACACTCGGGTTCATTGAGTGCGAATCGCTTATAGGCGCTTTTGACGGCGCTGGTCAAGTTAATCTCAGAATTCCAGTCTCAACGCCAACTGTAAGTCACGATTGTCGTTGATGGTGCTGGTTATCCGCCCCGCCAAGGGCGAGCCAATGGCAGCGTTCGGGAAGCCGAAGTTCGGCGTATTGAAGGCGTTGAAAGCGTCCAGCCGAATTTGTGCCCGAAGGCGTTCGCGGATCACCGTATTTTTCACCAGGGAGAGGTCCCAGTCCACGGTGCTAGGTCCGTAGAGGACACCACGGGCGACGTTTCCGTATGTGTTGGCAGGGGGCGCAACAAAGCATTGGGTGTTGAACCACAACGCGGGATCAGGATTTGAGAGGTTCCCATCGCAGAATCTATTGGGCCAACTCGGCGCGCCATTGTTGACGCCTTGGTTTAGGGTGACGCTGTACGGGCGTCCGGTCGATAGTGTTGTGATTCCAGCCACCTGCCATCCGCCGATCAGACGCGAAACGGACTCTCCGTTCAGCCACCGTTTGCCGGAGCCGAAGGGAAGCTCGTAGACCCAACTCCCAACAAATCGTTGCTTCACATCGAAACCGGA
>QHZC01000529.1:0-377 GCA_003224515.1 Acidobacteriota bacterium | reverse complement strand
GAGAGCGCCTGGATCAAGCGCCGTGATGCCTGCGAACCGGCACCGGGCTGAATCTCGTTGGCGTTATAGCAGAACATCAGGTGAATGCCACGGCTTCCGGCATAAGCGATCTCGGCCACAGTGTTGGTGCCAAGCTGGCGTTCCACGTCCAAGTTCCACGACTCCATATAAGGTGTTCGGTTGTTGAAGGCGTGCCCGATGACGCTGGGGTTTGCGGCATTAAGATCCAAAGTGTTGAGCGGCATGACGGGCGCAATAGGAGGGAATGGATTATCGATCGTAGGGATGCAAGATTTGAAGTTTGTTCCCGTGCAGCTGCGCATCTCCGGGCCGAGTGGATTTAGTTCGGGCGAAAAGTTTTGCGAAATTGTGAAGGG
>QHZC01000083.1:5431-6682 GCA_003224515.1 Acidobacteriota bacterium | reverse complement strand
CGAGTGCGGAGAGCCGGAAAATTTGATCGAGGCCATCCAAATTATGAAGTTGTGGCCGAGGGGCGGCATCCGTAGCATTCTCTAAACCATTTGCGGTCACCTCTGGAAACGCCCCGCCGGTCCTCCCTAGCTGGCGGGGCTCTCATTTTGTAGACTAGCAGCCAATTTGGTGACGCTAACGCAGGCCGCGGCCGAGGTAGATCGCGCGCGAAGTCTAAAGCTGTGGCTCGCGGGCGCTACGATTCTCTTCTTCACGTTCTTCGCCTGGATCACGCTCTTTCGGGCCGGGCCCTACGGGGCGCCGGGACACCAATGGGGCTCACCGGCGCACCGCACGGATTTCACGGTCTATCGGGACGCGGCCGCGGCCGTGCTGCACGGCCAGGATCCCTATGCCATTCGCAACGTGCGCGGCTGGGCCTACGTTTATCCGCCGCCGTATTCGATTGTAATGGTGCCCTTCGCGCTGCTGGCGCTGCCAGTCAGCGTGCTGGCCTGGTATTTCGTATGCGCCGGGCTGACGGTCTCGGCAATCAGCATGGCGGGCCGGCTCGCAGGAACCGTGGCCGCGAGTGAACGCAAGAGGCTGGCCATTCTCTTCATTCCGGCGTTGATCGTGGCGGTCTGGTTCACGGTTGGCCTGACGCGCGGGCAAGCTTCGGTGCTGATGAGCTGGCTCGTCATCGCCGCAATTTTTTGGGAGAACAAAGGACGAACCTCAGCGGGAGCGGCGTGTCTGGCGGGCGCCGTACTGCTGAAGGCTTTCGCGCTAACACTTTTGTGTTACTACGGGTGGCGCGGCAGATGGAAGATGGTGGCAGCAACGTTGATGGCAATCCTGCTCGGTGGCCTGGTGCTGCCCAGCGCGGTTTGGGGTTGGCATGGGAATCTCCACTACATTGGCGAATGGATCCACGAAGTAGCGGGGCCGGCGCTGGGGTCGGAATCGTCGCGTTCACATTCCGAGTTATACGATCAACTGCTGAGCATGGAGAGGCCGCGGAATCAGGATTTGGGCTCGGTAATGCAGCGGCTGGTGGAAGGCAACCAAACGCGGCTGATGGTGCTGACTCTGGCTGCAGCGCTGGCGTTGCCGATCTGGCTTCTGGGGCGAAGGGCTAATGCGCAGTCGGAGCCCTTGATCCTGGGCGCGGTGGTGGTATGGATGTTGCTCGTTTCGCCCGTGGCCGAAGATCATTATTTCTCGCTGTATGCTTTGCCGTCGGCATACGCGCTGGCCGCCTTGATGGA
>QHZC01000083.1:872-5248 GCA_003224515.1 Acidobacteriota bacterium | reverse complement strand
TGACCAAAGACCGCTGCTGTACGCTGACAAGCAGAACCTGCCCTCGCTTTCCCGCTGCCAAAGAAGACTCACGGGAACGCTTTGCTCGGGATGATATCTAAAAAGATGTCCCTGTTTAGGCCGGTGTTTGTTTCCTCTTCGTTCCTACTGTCGACCGCCGGCCGCCTTGGCAAAAAACTCTTGCTGGCGGCGAGGCAAGTCTTCCGGCGCAACATCCTCTATATGGGTGGCGATTCCCCACTGCTGACCAAACGGGTCGGTGAGCTTGCCGTAGCGATCGCCCCAGAACATGTTTTGAAGCGGCATATCCACGCGAGCGCCCGCGGTTACGGCGCGGTTGAAAATGGTGTCCGCATCCGGAACGTAAAGGTGGAGATACATGGGATTGCTCGCGCCTGCGGCGGCGCCAGGAGCCAGCTTACCCATGGAGTCGTTCACGAAGATGATGGAATCGCCTATTTTGAGTTCGGCATGCATGACTTTGCCATCGGGGCCTGGATGGCGCTCAATTTCCGTGGCCCCAAAGGCCTTCTTATAGAAATCGATGGCTGCGGCCGCGTTTTGGCAAACGAGATTAGGCGTAAGGGAACGGTATCTCTCGGGAACAGGCTTTACATTCGGCATTGCGATCCTCCTAAGTATTTGTTGCGGGCCGGACTTGCTGGGCAACTCCTCGCAGAAAAAAGGCGGTAGGCGCAGTTTCCAACTCGCATGGTCCGATGTCAAGGAATATACGATGAGGTTCGCAAAAAAATGTTACAGCGGTGTGACGAGGGGAACCCGCGCTGCACTCGTAGCACCGAAAGGACTGAAATTACGTGGTAATGCTCAGCGGAGAAAACTTCTAGATGCGGCGTTGCGTAGCCCCGGGGAGTTGCACCCCGAGGCCCTAACAGAACCGTACTTGAGCCTCTCGACTCATACGGCTCCCATGGTGAAAACCTGACTGCGTTGTCGCTCCCAGAGCGCCAGGAGAGTCGGCTGCCGGTCAATGAGACGCAGCAGCCATTTCCAGGCCTGGGTGCGGTGACGGCGCAGCTTCTTGTACTTCCGACGAGCCCAGCGAACCAACGATTGGCCGACAAGCCTCTTCTTTGTAACATCGATCAGTGTTGAAACGCGATAGTTGGCGCTGTCAATCGTGCGGCTCGCGCGTGGGTGTCCAAATCCACCACATCACGCCACGCAGTCAGCTCGTCCATGACGGGGAAGAGAATCTCATCACGCTTTGTTGGGAATGTCACCGGCAGATCCAAACCACCCTCAGAGTACGTCTATGGATACAACTCCAGATTAAGAGAACACGTTGCGCTCTGGGTCACAAATGAAGCGGTCAGCTATCTTCAGCTGACGAAATCCGATCCCAAGTTGATACCCTGTAAGCGTGCGGGTGGGGTGTGATGAATTGGTTGCGCTACTCAAAGAGCGGGACATCACTGACGTGGCTGAAGCCCACAGGCCGAATGAAAAACCCTCTGCAGTACCGCTGAAATAGTCAATGTCGGCGACCGGTGCGAGGGCAGATTCTGCCCTCGCACCGGCCGGATGGATCTAGAACAACAGCTTCAAGCCGAGTTGGATCGTGCGGGCGTCCCCCAAACCGACAAGCGGATTGCCGGCCGCGATGTCGGGCGTCGTGCAGCCGCAGCCGAACGTGGAGGAGGCCGACGGATCGCTGCCGCCGGCGTACCCGTTCACGGAGCCGAAAGGATTGGCAAGGATCGGTCGATTGAACAGGTTGAAGAATTCAGCCCGGAATTGAGCGTTGAACCGCTCCGTAAACTTAAAGTTCTTGAACACGGAGAAGTCCACGTTCTTGAAGCCGGCGTCACGGAAGATGTTCCGGCCCATGGTGCCAAAGGTATTGAACTTGGGAGGAACCATGACCGAGTTGCCAACCACGTAACAGCCGGCCGTATTCAACGTGCCGGGGTCGGGGGCGACTGAGGCCGCTAATCCCGGATGTCGTCGTGCAACTGACAGCGTTCGCACCGGAGGTGATGGGCTGCCCAGTTACGGCGTCGAAGCCAGAACCGGCGCAGAATGGAAGTGAGCTAGAGGTGACCTTGAAGTCGGAGGGGTTGCCGAAGAAGTCCCAGCGATCGGTGCTTTCGGCAGTGTTGCTGAAATTGTCTCCGCCGTCGAGGATGTTCCAAGGCTGCGCGCCCGCCAAGGTGATGATGGTATTGAGCTTCCAACCTTCCAACATCTGGCCGAGGCCTTTCTTTCCCGGAATTTCGTAACTGGCCGTGAAGGTGGCGCGATGGCGGATGTCGAAATCACTGCTGGCGTATTCCGCCCGCGGATCGTAGGAGTTTTGCGGCTGGGCGCCGAAACGGTTCAACGAACCGTTGTCCAAGCCGTGGCCATAAGTGTAGCCCGCAGTTAATGTTAACCCATGGGAAAGGCGCTGGGTAAGGGTGGTTTGCAGGCTATTGTACTGGGAATCGCCATCGTTCACGGTACGGTTGATGAACTGCAAGTATGGGAAAGCGGCGGAGTACGGACCGAGCTGCGTGATGGGATCGACCTGATTGAGGTCAACGACCCCAATCAGATGGGCGCCGCGAGTGCCGACGTAGCTGACATCGAGTGAAAGGTTATTGGTAAAGGCGTGCTGCACCCCCAGATTCCAATCGTAGACGGAGGGGGTTTTGAGATTAGAGTCTACGCTGCCAACGCTGCACTGCCTGCCGGGCGTAGTCAGGCAAGAGACCACGGCGCCGGACGGAAAGACCGGACCAGCGGGACTCCAGTTGAGACTAGAGGCACTGAGGCGGGCGGTGCCAGTCTGAATCGTGCCGCCCAAGGTTGTGCCACCAACCGCAGCACACGTCGATCCGACCGGTACGGTCTTATTGCAGGCACCCGTCGGGACGGCGGCAATGCTCGTGCCGCCAGGGACGTTGGCGACCCCGGGATTCCCCGTGAATGGGGCCAAGCTAAACATCGAGTAGAAGATGCCGGCTCCGCCTCGGACAACTGTCGTTCCCTTACCCGTGACATCCCAGGCAAAACCGACGCGCGGAGAGAGGTTTTTGTAGTCTGGCTTGACGATCGTACTGCCGACGCTCGATTGACCCTGCTGGATCAGTCCCAGCGTGGGATCGAAGCTGCCCAGGAGATTATTGACCTCGTGGAACGGCGATCTGTATTCCCACCGCAGGCCGAGGTTGACGATCAATTTAGAGGTGAGGCGGTAGTCATCTTGAGCGAACACCCCGTATACCTTAGAGATCGCTCGGATGGCCGGGTTGCCGACGAGTTGCTGTCCTCTGGTGGGTACTCCTGCTAAAAACTCCTCCAAGGGTGTGGAAGTACAGGAGGGATCTCCAGGGGTGATACCCGGGGGGCAGAATAGCCGGTGGCCCTGAAAATCGACCCGGCCTCGCGTGTCGTGGGGGTTGGAATCGCCTTCAATGTGCGAGAACTGGGCGCCGAACTTAAAGCTGTGTTTGCCTGCCAGGTACGAGATATTGTCCTGAAAATCCAAGTACGGATTAGGGGATGCTACGAGAGGACGGCCGCGCCGGCTCCCCAATTGAAAAGCCTGGCTAAAGCCGGAAATCGTGACTGTGGGGAATCCACCAGTACTGGTAATGCCTGTGTTGATCGGGTAGCCGGTGCCATCGGCCAGGACGTTGGCGTCCGCGGGAAGAAACTGGAATTCGAATCGATTATAACCCATGCGAAATTCGTTTACCACGCGGGAACTGGCTGTCCAGATCCAGTTGCCTGAGGCGGTCCAGGCGTTTTCGATTACGTTGTTCTCCCAGGCAGAATTAACCATGGGGAAATCCTCGCCAAGCGCGGTGTAGTCTGCCTTGTAGACCATGCCGTTGATCATGTGCTTTTCGTTGATGCGGTAGTCGATTTTAGCGATTCCGTTGTCGGTGGTATTCCTGTTGGGAAAAGCACTGAGGTATTGGGTAGTGTTGGCCGGGTCATTCTGGATGAAGCCGCCAGTGCAGGTGGCTGTGGAGGCTGTCGGCTCAGTACAACCTAGCAACTTTTCGCTAAGCGCGCTCCGCGGCACGGGCACGCTCGCCGTCTGCAGCGCTTCGATGGCATCGACCATGCTCTTCCCCGCACCCAGCCCCGAACCCGTTGCGGGCACGGCTGTGGCAAGTGCGTTGGAGATAGTGGACCGCAGGCCCTCGTAGTTGGCGAAGAAGAAGAGTTTGTCCTTCTTGATCGGCCCCCCTACCGCTCCGCCGAACTGCTCCAACTGCGCTGCCCCTTTATTACATACAGCCGCGAGGCTCGGATTCGGCACGCAAGTTCCACTGGCATCGGGTGCCGGATTGAACTGGTTGCGGGCGTCAAAGGAGGAGCTTCGGCCAAAGGCGTAAGCCGTGCCGTGGAGGTTGTTGGTC
>QHZC01000083.1:0-768 GCA_003224515.1 Acidobacteriota bacterium | reverse complement strand
TGGACGCTCCGGCTACGGGGCGGGCGTCGAAGGCATTCGCATTCAAAATGCCGTCAACCATCCAGCTGGTCTCATCGGGACGAACATTGTTGGTGCTCTGGGTCCAGGGTGAGCCTCCCGGCTGGAGCATCACGCCCGGGCGCAATCCCATCAGACTCTGGAAGTTGCGGCCATTCAAAGGCAGGTCGTTGATGGACGCGTTATTGAGTGTACCGCCTAGGGTGGCGTTGGTGGTCTCAACCAGCGGGATGGATTCGGTGACCGTGACGGTCTGCTCCTGCGCACCAGGCTGAACGGTCAAGTCAACCTGAACTTCCTTCCCAACCCCAAGCTCTACGTTTTGACGCTCCAGCTTCTTAAACCCATTGGCTTCGACACGCACCGTATAATTGCCGGGAAGTAGCTGGGGAGTGTTATATTCCCCGGCGTCATCGGTGGTCAGAGTTCGCGCAAGACCTCTATCTTTATCGATAATACTTATCGTGGCGCCCGAAATGACCCCGCCACTTTGATCTGTAACAGTGCCCAGAATGCGTGCGTTATTGCCCTGTGAAAACAGCGGTACAGAAAAAAGCAGCACACCCACTGTGGCCAACAGCAGGAACATAACTCCACTGGCAGAGGCATGAACAGATGTGCGAATCTCCGACCGAATGGAACTCATCGTCTCACCCCTTCGCGAATTTGAAATAGCCTGCGGACGCCACAACCGGACAGGAAACGACCAATGCAGTAGCGTTTACCCTGCATACGGAACAAAGTCAAGAA
>QHZC01000528.1:9195-11675 GCA_003224515.1 Acidobacteriota bacterium | reverse complement strand
ATGACACGATTGGTCCGGTCAGTTTATGGGCAGCGACACACCTGATGCTGCACATTCCCAATGCGATGATTCAAGAGGTGGTGCGAGGGTACGTGGATGGCTGGTACAACGATGTGCTCACTGATCCCCTGACGATCCGCGAGGGAGCGCTTGAGTTGAACGGCAGGCCAGGCCTCGGGACCGCTTTACGACCGGATGTCATCGGGCGGCCCGGGGCTCACGTTGACATGACGACGGAAGACCAGGTGAGGAGCCGTTAACAGATGCCGCCCTTTAAGCTCTTCTTCACTGGAGACTATCTCGATGAGAGGGGAGGCGTAAGATCTGGTGATATCGGGCTCGACATCCTGGCGCAGTCTGGTTATGTGCAGGTAGGGTTTTTCGAAGACCAGCGTCCCCAAGCTGGTGACAGCACCTACTGGCGACGCCTCTACTCGCTTGAGGTCACAGCTGAACACGTGGCCGGCGCAAACGGCATCGTGATTTTCCGGCCCTGGGTGAAAGCTTCGGCTTTCGCCCACGGCGCTGAGGAACTGGTGGTCCTGGCGAGGGCCGGGGCAGGCTACGACAAGATTGATACCGAGGCGTGCACGGCCAACCATGTCGTGGTATTCAACGCACCCGACACACTGACACACTCCACCGCTTCGGCTGCCCTGACGCTGTTGCTCGCGCTAGCCAAGAAACTGCCGCAGCAGCAGGAGTTGGTGCGGACCGGGCGCTGGGACCGGCAAAGCTACTATTTCGGAGATGATCTGCCGGGAAAGACCCTGGGAATTATCGGGTTGGGCAGGACCGGATCCGAACTCGCGCGCCTCGCGGCGCCGTTTCATATGCAGGTGCTCGCCTACTCGCCCAGCGCCGACCCGCTGCAAGCTGGACTGTTGGGCGTCAAGCTGGTCGAATTAGAGGAACTTTTGCGCGCCAGCGATTTTGTCAGTCTGCATTGTCGTCTGGAGAAGCGGACCAGGCGAATGTTGGGCGCGGAGCAATTGCGGTTGCTCAAGCGGACCGCGTACCTGATCAACGTGGCGCGCGGTGAGCTCATTGATGAGTCGGCCCTGGTGCGGGCGCTAGGTGAGCGCTGGTTTGCCGGCGCCGCCCTGGATGTATTCGAAGAAGAACCTCTCCCGCTTACCAATCCGCTGCTGCAACTGGACAATGTGATTTTGATCGTCCGCAACGTTCTCGAAGTCGCGCAGGGCCGGCTACCAGAGAACGTAGTGAATCCTGAGGTGCTCGGTCATCCACAGTTTCACGCCAAGTTGGCGCGCTTCGCTTCCAACCAGCGGCCGACATCAGTTGCCGTGCCCCGAGGGCAGGAATGAAAGTAGATCTAAAAGGCCGCACTGCGTTGGTTACCGGAGCTGCGGCGGGGATCGGCCGTGCCATTGCGCTGGCGCTTGCCGAAAACGGCGCCGTGATCGCGGTGAACGATATTTCCCCCAAAGGGCAGGACACCTGCGCCTCGATCGCGGCAGCAGGCGGTCAGGCACGGTTCTTTCGCGGCAATGTCGGCGATGCCGCCAAGGTCAACGAAATGGTCCACGCCGTCGAGCAGCAACTGAGTCCCATTGACATACTGGTGAACAACGCCGGTGTGAATACTGGCAAGAACCGCCATCCGGTTCACGAGTTCGAGGATGAGGAGTGGCGCCGCATCCTCGGCATTGACCTGGACGGCGTCTTTTACTGCTCACGCGTGGTATCGGCGGGAATGGTAAAGCGCCGCCGAGGGACGATCGTCAATATCGGCTCCGTACTCGGCCTGGTGCCGATTCGATTGCAGTGTGCCTTTGCCGCAGCCAAGGCCGGCATGTTGCATTTCACGCGTTCGCACGCGCTCGAAGTCGGCCCCTATGGCGTGCGGGTCAATGCGGTTGCCCCAGGCTCGATCCTGACGGAAGGGACCAAGTCGCTGTTCTATAACGAGGAAGCGAGGCGCCTCTCCGAAAGCCTGATCAGCCATATCCCACTCGGCAGGCCGGGCGAGACCAGCGACATAGCGAATGCGGTTCTTTATCTGGCCTCGGATGGTGCTGCCTACGTCACCGGCCATGTCCTGGTGGTTGACGGAGGGTGGACCGCCGGTTTTGCCCGGGAGTGGTGATTAAAGCCTTCTCGCAGAACGCAGCGGTGGAAAAACGGAAATTCTCGGAGAAGGTACGTGCCGGCAACCCCGCCGGCAAGGGAAGAGGGAAGTGATGAGCAATCAGGGAAAGCTCGCGGGCAAGAATGCGCTGGTCACCGGTTCTGATACCGGCATCGGCCGTGAGATCGCGCTGGAATTCGCGCGGCAAGGTTCGAACGTGGTACTGCACTACAGCTATCACCAGGATGGCGCCACGAGTGCCGCGAAGGAAATCGAGGAGATGGGGCGGCGCACGGCCGTGATCGGCGCGGATTTCAACGTGCTTGACCAGGCGGTCGCACTCGCCAATGGCGCGATCCAGGCGCTCGGGCACATCGATTGCCTGGTA
>QHZC01000528.1:0-9132 GCA_003224515.1 Acidobacteriota bacterium | reverse complement strand
TTCAACGTCAACGTTATCGCACAGTACTTCATCACCCAGAGGATTGTGGAAGGGATGATACGGCGCGGCCGCGGAACCGTGTGCAATCTAGCGTCCATCCACGGGTTGCAGGGGGCGCCGGAGCACTCGGCCTATGCAGCGACTAAGGGAGCGATCATCGCGTACACGCGCGGTCTCGCCGTGGAAATCGCACACCGCGGAGTGCGCGTTAACGCGATCGCTCCCGGTTGGATCACCACCGAGAACTACTACAAAGTGATACCGGGGTTCACCGAAGAGGGCGCCAAAAAAGCCGCCGAGAATGCCGTCCCTAGGGCCCGCTACGGATTACCAATTGACGTCGCACGTCTGGCAACATTTCTGTGCAGCGACGACTCGGATTTCCTGGTCGGGCAGACGATCGTGCTGGATGGAGGAACCGTCTCGCTGATGTCTCTTATTTCTGATTTCCGCGCCGAATCGGAGGCCCGATTCGGTGAAGAGTACATCTCCGGATCACCGCGGTTGTGAGCCACGGGTGCGCATAGAACAGCACGCAGGTTTGCCGTGCCGGGAGAAATCTATCGTATGTCGAAACGTATCTCGGTTGCCGAATTGACCCGCTTCTCGGTGGACGCGCTCACCGGGGCGGGCATGACTCCGAGCGACGCCCAAACCGTTGCCGACGTTCTGGTCACAACCGACACCTGGGGGACCTTTTCGCATGGCACCGGCGCCTTGGCCACCTACATCCGCACGATGGGGAGTGGAGGCATAGCTCGTTGCGCAAAGCCCGAGGTGGTTGGAGAAGGCACCGCATGGGCGATCGTCGATGGCCACTGTGCGATGGGCATGCTGAGCAGTTCACTGGCGATGAACCTGGCGATTCAAAAGGCGCAGGAGAACACCATTGCCTGGGTGGGGGTGCGGAACGGCAGTCATTTCGGCGCGGCCGGTTATTACGCCACCATGGCAGCGCAACGCGACATGGTGGGCATCGCCATGAGCAACGCCGACCCCAATATGGTGATTCCGGGCGCTCGTGGCCACGTCATCGGTAACAACCCGATTTCATATGCTGTTCCTACCGGAAGCGAACACCCGCTCATGCTTGATATTGCCTTGAGCGCCGTTGCCGCCGGCAAGATTTTCGCCATGAAGGAACAAGGGCAGTCGATTCCTCCGAGTTGGCTCACCGACGCCGATGGGCTGCCGACTTGCGAAATTGGGGAATGGCCCCAGACCGGTTCCATGTTGCCCATGGCTGGCCACAAGGGATACGGGATTGCCGTACTCGTCGAGGTCCTGGCCGGTGTCCTCACCGGTGCTGGAGTGCTGAGCGGCGTCAAAAGCTGGGTGTTGCAACCCGAGGAGCGCTCACAACTCGGGCAGGCTTTCATTGCGATTAACGTCGGAGCCATCGTCCCCCTGCGCGAATTTACGCGGCGCGTCGACCATGTCATCCAGGAACTTCGCCAAGCTCCGAAGGCGAAGGGCTCCGACCGCATTTATGTACCCGGCGAGATGGAATGGGCAAAACGAGAGGATGCGCTAAAGAACGGAATTGAACTTCCCGACCCGGTCTACGCCTCGCTCGAACGGTTGGGGCAGCAGCTTGGGATCGAACTTCAAGCCGCCTGATCAAAATCTCGTACCAGCTGCAGGAAAGGATGCGCCAATGCAACGTCGTCGTTTCTTGGAGGTTGCCGGCACCGTAACTGCGGGCTTGGGACTGGCAGAAGAGCTGCGGGGTTTTGGGCCGACCGGGCCTGCGGATCAGGGTCGAGGTGGCAGCAGCCAGACGCTAATCACATCGCTTGATGGAGAATGGGCAACTATTACCGACCCCGACAATGTCGGTAGGGAGCAGGCATGGTTTCGGACCCCACCTTCGGGGACGAAGAGCACGCGCGTGCCTTCTATCATCCAGGAGACCTACCCGGCCTATCATGGCGTGGTCTGGTTTTGGCGAGACTTCCAGCCGCAGGCCCATCCTTACCGCGACGGCCGATACCTGCTGCGATTCAATGAAGTCGATTATCTGGCCGACGTCTGGCTGAATAGGCAACATCTGGGTCAGCATGAAGGAGCCGACACACCGTTCGTGTTCGACGCCACGACTGCGATTCGTCCCCGCCAGCCTAATCATCTGGTCGTGCGCGTTCTCAACCCAGGCGATGTCCCGATTGATGGCTATGTCCTGGCCGAGACGCCCCACCTAGACAAGATGGTGAAGTACGTCAACGGTGGCGTTCAGGATTACGGGGGGATTCTCGAGCCGGTGGAACTTATACTCACGCCCGCGATCCGGGTAACGGACATCCACGTTGTTCCGAACTGGAAAACCGGGGCCATACAAATCCACACCACCGTCCACAACGGCCTGAACCGGGCGACTCGCGCCGAAGTCCATTATCTCGTCGAAGGCCCGACGGTCCGGCGCGCGTTGTTGCGTGACTCCGCCGAAGCACAACTGGCGCCCGGTGACACAGTGGTTGACCATGAAATCCGCATTGACGGTTACCAGCTTTGGGATATTGAGGCGCCAAATCTGTACCGGCTCCTGGTTCGTGTCGAGCCGTCGGAATCCGGGCCTGCGGATGAGTCCACTACGGTTTTCGGTTTGCGCGATTTTCGGGTCGTCAATGGATATTTTCGCTTGAATGGCCGGCGCATTTTCCTGCGCTGCACGCACACCGGCAACCACACCCCATTCGGCATCAATATTCCGCCCTCGGGCTTCCCCGACATGCTACGGCGCGACCTGTATTACGCGAAGGCGTCGGGGTACAACACGGTCCGGTTCATATCGGGAATCGCGCATCCCTACCAGCTGGATCTCTGCGACGAACTGGGCTTGATGATCTACCAGGAGCCGCGCGGCGCCTGGCTGCTGCAGGACTCGCCACATATGAAGGAGCGGTACGAGATCTCCCTGCGGGAGATGATTCTCCGCGACCGCAATCATCCATGCATCAGCATGTGGGGGATGCTGAACGAGACCACGGACGGTCCGGTGTTTCGCGAGGCTGTGTCGGCTCTGTCGCTGGTCCGCGCGCTCGATGACACGCGTCTGGTGCTGCTGTCGAGTGGTCGGTTCGACGGGCACCTCGAGATCGGATCGGCGAGCAACCCCGGCAGCTCAGAGTGGGAACCCACCTGGGGCGAGGAAGGACCGGCGGCAGGGCACACAGAAATGAAGTATCCGTCGGGACCGGGCTCCGGTGACTTTCATTTCTATCCTCACGTACCGCAGACGCCGGAAGTAGATCATTTCATGCGCACCTTGGGCGAGAACAGCAAGCCCGTTTTCTTGTCGGAGTACGGTATCGGCAGCATGATGGACGTAATCCATGAAGCCAGAATGTATGCACAGGCGGGCGTGCGGGAGGACGCCGAAGATTACGCGCTGATGCGGTCCATGGCGGACCACCTTACGGAAGACTGGACACGCTTCGGAATGCAGGCGGTCTATCCGTACCCGGAGACTCTGTTGCGCGAAAGCCAGGCGCTCATGGCGCGCCACCGCCTGCTGGGATTCAACCTGATCCGTTCCAACCCGAAGATCTGCGGTTTTAACTTGACCGGAATGCTGGACCACGGAATGACCGGGGAAGGCATATGGAGATTCTGGCGTGACTGGAAACCGGGCGCGTTTGATGCCCTGCAGGATGGATGGGCGCCGGTTCGCTGGTGCCTGTTTGTCGAGCCGCTGCACACTTATGCCGGCCGTCCAATTACGCTGGAAGCGGTATTGGCCAATGAGGACGCGCTCAGGCCAGGCAGCTATGCGGCTGATTTCCGCGTCTGGGGGCCCAAGGGCCTCCGCTCGCCATTCCTGTGCTGAACGAGCAAGTTGAGTTGTCCGGACCGGCCGGTACTTACACATTCGTGCCTTATGTCAAAGGTATTGCGCCTCCAGAAGCTTCGTGGGAGTTTTACGTCAGCGATCCCAAGTCTCTGCCTCGCGTAGCCGTCGCCGTCACCGATTGGGGTCTGCCCACCCAAGCCGCTTCGTGGTTGCAGGCGCACGGAACGACCGTTTCGCGCTTCACGACTGCCAGTGCCAGCAAACGCGACCTCATTCTGGTGGGTGACGTTTCTCTTATTTCACAAGCAATGGATTGGAGGCAGCTGGCCGAGCGCATGGCGAGGGGAGCGACGGTCATATTCCTGTCTCCGCTTGCATTCAAACGCGGCAAAGAGAGTGCCGCTTGGTTACCGCTGGCGAAAAAGGGCGAAGTCCAGGAGTTTAACGACATGCTCTATCACAAAGAGAATGTCGCCAAGCCACACCCGATCTTCGCCGGCCTGCAAGGAAACGGCATGCTCAACTGGTATTACTGGGGACAGGTCTGGCCTCATTACATTTTCAAGGACCAACCCACGCCGGCGGAGGTTTATGCCGCCGCCTTCGCGACCGGATACTCCACGCCAGGTGGTTACGCTTCCGGGGTGCTGATGGGTTCCTACAAGTTCAGTGCCGGTCAGTTCATCATCAGCACGTTCCCGGTGCTTGAGAACCTGGATAAACACCCTGCCGCCGACCGTCTGCTGTTGAACCTGGTGCAATACGGCGCTGAATCCGTCAACGGTCCGACCGTGCCACTTCCCGGCGACTTCCAGAACCTGCTGGAGGAAATTGGATACAGCGGCTGATGGTGTCGAGTTGTGCGGCGGAAACGCGAAAGCATGCATGGCGTTTATCGGTATTGACCTCGGTACGACGTTCATCAAAGCGGCCATTCTGGATCCCGAGACATGTCAGTTACGACAGATTGTGCGGGTTTCCTTTCCGAGGAAAATCACTGCGCATGACCCGCTGCACTGTGAGTTTGAGCCTTCCGCCATTCTCAACCTAGTGAGCGAACTCTTGTCCCAGCTTGCAAGGTGCGCGTTCCGCTACGAGGGCGTACTGATGTGTACTCAGATGTCCTGGCTGGTGCTGATGGGCGATGACGGACAAGTGCGGTCCAACTGTGTTGGTTGGCGCGACCAGAGGTCATTGGAACCGCACCCGTCGGGCGTCGGGCGATACTACGACGTCATGCGACGAAATATCACCGAGCAACAACGTGTTGACCTGGGTAACGAATTCGCGCCCGGAGCGCCTGCCGCGGCTCGCCGAGCAGGGCCGTCTTGATTCCGGCTTGATCCCGGTCTCACTGGCCGATTTTGTCTTAAGTACGATTTGCGGTTCCGAGCCCGGAGCTGAAATAACCAATGCGATGGCCTACGGACTGCTGAATCTCAAGTCTCTCGATTGGCATGAGGAAGTCATAAGCGGCTTGGGATTGGACCAGCTGCGTTGGCCTCCGGTGCGCCGCTGTCGAGACATCGTGGGCTATCTGAAAATTGGGGCGGATACCATTCCGTGATACGCGCCGATAGGAGACTACCAGGCCGCCTTGGCGGGGGCATTACTGACCCGACAAGAACTGTCATTGAACATTTCGACTGGATCGCAGGTTGGCCGGTTGACTGAAGGGCCCCTGTTAGGCAACTACCAGACCCGGCCGTTCTTTGACGATGAGTTTGCGAATTTGTTTTCACATCTTCCGGCGGGCAGGTCCTTGAACGTACTGGTGGATTTGATTTCGGAATTCGCGATGACCAAGCACGTGGATGTCGAGGACATCTGGGATTACATCGCACGGGCAGCCGATGATATTCACGACACGGATTTGCAGGTAAACCTGGGATTTTTCCCTGGACCTTGCGGCAATGAAGGGGCGATTTCCAATATCCGGGAAAAGAATCTTACGGTCGGAAACCTGTTCCGAGCATCCTTTGACAACATGGCGGAGAACTATCACAAGTGCGCTCTGCGCCTCTGGCCAGACCAGTCATGGGAACGGATCGTGTTTTCAGGTGGAGTCGCACGGAAATTCCCTCTGCTTCGGGCGCTCATCGAAAAACGCTTACGGGTAAAGTCCCGGCTGTGTCCTCTCGAAGAAGACACCTTGCTGGGATTGATGGTGCTGTCGCGCGTGGTGAGTGGGCGCGCCGGGTCTGTACGGCAATCAATGGATGACCTCAGCCGCCACTATGCGTCTAATCCGCCCATCAGTGCGGGTTAAATGCAATCGCGCCCCAGCGGCTGTCGTGCCAGCTGGTACGGCGGGGGCAGAGTCCTCGAGGCTGTTGTCTAGCGGAGGTCGGTGCCAGCGTCCTGGTTGAAAGAGAGTTGTCTCTCTTGATTCGAGAGTTGGCGGCGGTGGTACGCGTTGGTCCGCGTTGGTCCGCGTCTCGACTCGCGACTAGGGGCTTTGCGCTGTGGAAGGACTGCTCGGCGGCATCACGCTGGTAGAAATCACGCTTACCGTTCCCCGCTCGCTTCGGATCATTGAAGACCCGACAACCACCTGTAGCGAAAAGTTGCTGGTCGGTGCTGGCACCGTGCTGGACGCCGGACGGTGTCGCTTGGCATTGCTTGCCGGAGCAGAGTTCATTGTGAGTCCGGTTTTCGCAGGCTTGTGGCCGAAGTCGCTCGGACATATGGAAAACCGTACCTGCCCGGGCCGCCGCTCTGTTGAAGTTCTTCGATCTGCTCGGACAAAAAAGCATTATGAAAATCGGTAGCCGCGCATTCAATAACCATACACGGGCCGAATGCCGCCATCACAAATCAGGCGCTGAGCATGGAACTAAAAATTCGAGAAACAGCAACGACATGTTTGTCCGAGCGAGCGGGGCATCGCACAGGGTGCAAGTGCAGGATCCTAACAGCCGGTCGCTCGCACTTTACGACACAAGCGGATGGGAATACAGCGCACTCGATCTTCCGGTGGGCATGCACTTTTGCACTAGGTTTCGTTCACGGTATTGAACTTCCTTGACACACCACGTGGGGTTGCATAAAAGGAACCCAATGCTTCCGGGATCCACGACACGCTCCGTGTGGAGCCCCTTCAGTAGCGTCGGGTACGAAACCTGTGAGGGATTTATGAATCGTTTCCGAGAGGTGTGGGGGGGTGCCATTACCGCTGTGCTTGTCGCGGTCATTGTGGTTTGCGTGAATCAGACTGTTCTTGCGCAAGGCAACAGTGCGGGTTCGATTCAAGGTTCTGTCACGGACCCGTCAGGGGCGGCTCTCTCGGGCGTCAGCGTCACCGTCACGAACAAGCAGACCAATATAAGCCAGGTCATTACGACAGGAAATGACGGCACCTACATCGCCTTGAATCTTCCCGTCAGCACCTACACGGTCAAAGTGGAGAAGGCGGGCTTCGGAACAAAGGTTAGCGACAACATCCAGGTCAACCCCGGCAAAGCCTCGATAATCGATATTCAGATGTCGGTCGGCAGCGTTACCGAAACGGTCACGGTTCAAGAGAGTGTTGCTCCGATTACGCAAGACAAACCGGATCGCAGCGTCGTGCTGGCATCAGATATTCTCACTCGTCTTCCGCTTCAGGTTTCGGGCGGAGCGCGTCAGGTGGATACATTCCTGACCCTAGCCCCGGGCGTAACCGGGGACACATTCTCAGCTCGGATTAACGGTGCGCCCGATTTCAGTCAGGACTTCTACTACGACGGTATCCCCTACATGAATGCCGACGGTGGCGGGCGTCAGGAGGGCCTGGGAGCTCCCTTCGAGGCGGTTGATGAATACTCGGTCAACACCAACGCCTACTCGGCGCAGTACGGGCGGGGCTCGGGACTGTTGAATTTCCATATTAGAGGCGGAACCAACAAGCTTCATGGCGGCGCCTGGGAGTACCTGCGCAACGATGCTTTGGATGCCCCTGGGTTTCACTTCTCACCGAACGTGCCACCCAATATAGAAAAGCAGCATGAATTCGGTTACAAGATCGGTGGCCCGGTTTACCTTCCAAAAATCTACAACGGCAAAGATAGAACCTTTTTCTTCTTTAATATGGACTGGTTCCGGTTTCGCGGCGGTGGATCTCACGCTGAAATTACGCTCCCAACCGATGCTATGAAAAGAGGTGATTTCTCTGCATTGTTGAACACGGGCGTCCCCTTAGGGACGAATCCCTGTGACGGCTCGACGGTGTATCAAGGACAGATCTTTGATCCCGCGACCACTCAAACCGTGGGTGGCCAGGTGTGCCGCACGGCGTTTCTAGGTAACATGATTCCGGCCGGCCGAGAAAGTGCTTTAAGCAAGCAGTACATTGACCTGATGCCTACAGCGGGTTCGCAAGCAGTTGTGAACAACACGGTAGTAGCGTCACCTGGTGCTAAGCAGAACAACTTCTTTTATCTAATGAAGATAGACCACAACATTTCCCACAATCTTGTGCTTCACGGTTCTTATTACGTTGGAAGGTACAATATTCCGACTCCAGCGGTAATTTCCGGCGACTTGAGATCGGGAAATAACTTCAACGTCCATGGATGGGAGCCAAGGCTTTCGCTCGACCATACCATTGCTCCTCATCTCCTCAACCAAGTTCTATTCAGCGTGCAATACACGGAAGGCGTGCGCATTTTCTTTCCCCTTGTTCCCAGCAGCTTCAATAGCCCCATCGCGAAACCAGGGCTGCCTTATCCAGCCTTGGTCGTTTCCGGAATGCCGACTTTCGGCACCGGTCTGGACAACAATCAGAATAGCGGTGGTTGCTGGCCTTGCACGTTCTTTGCGGATAACCTCAAATGGGTCAAAGGCAAGCACACTCTGGGCTTCGGCACTGAGCTGCGCTGGGAGGACGAGCGGGACGCTTTCGCGGTTAATATCGGCACATATAATTTCGGGAGCGGCACCACTTCGCTGCCGAGCTCGACCAGTTCTGGGCAGCTCGGGTACGGGTTCGCGGGCCTGTTCCTAGGAACGCCAAGTCAGGTGAGTCGCACAGGTGCAGCCCCACCACGGCTGGTGAAGACCGGCTATCGAGCGCTCTACGCGCAGGACGATTTTCGTGTAAGTCCTAAACTCACCCTAAATCTGGGAGTACGCTGGGACGTATCCTTGCCGTCCTGGAACTCGCAAGGCTATTTCTCAACCTTTGATCCAACCGTTCCAAACCCCAGCGCCGGCAATCTGCCCGGGTCGCTGGCGTTTGCGGGTCACTCCGACGGTTCCTGCATTTCCGCCGGGGGCGCTTCACTCTGCCGTCCCAAGATTGCCAATACGTATTACAACGACTGGCAGCCCCGCCTTGGATTTGCTTATCGTCTCACGGACAA
>QHZC01000527.1 GCA_003224515.1 Acidobacteriota bacterium | reverse complement strand
CTATTAAACCGCCTATAGGGAAAGCGTGCAATTCAGTTACAATCCACACTTTCATCGTTCAAAATGATGCCTTTTTTGAACTGCCAGACTCACGATAAAGGAACAGACTGTGACCGCAAAAACGCTATCCAACGTACTGAGCCAGATTGTGGAGGCAAGGGCAGAGTACGACACTCGGCTGATGGCGCAGCAGCTCGGAACGAATTATCGCTCCTTGATGTATTGGCTAAGAGGGGACCGCCCCATCCCCGCGGAACTGCTGCCGCAGATCTGCGTGCTTTTGAAGAATTTCGAACCTCTGGATATTCTCGAGTCTCAGGCAGGAAGAGTGGCGTTCAGGATCCCCGATCCGCAACAAACCTCGGAAAAAGAGTTCCAGATCATTTCCAACGTCATGAAGGAGGTGGGTTCGGCGCTGGAGAGCATTGCAAGCACTCTGGCGGACGGGGTCGTGGAAGAAAATGAATTGAACGCAACGATCCCGAAGCTGGAAGCCGTGATTCGGGAAAGCGCATCCGTCAAATACTTGCTGGAGACTCTCTGCAAGAGCAGAAAGAGAGGGGCAAAGAAGTAGCATTCTTTCATGATCAATGGTCGGAGTTGCACAGAGTCAATGTCCGGAGCATTTGAAACGTTCAGAATCACCGATCGATAAGATCGCTGTCACATTTCCCTCACTGCTCAATGAACTCGGCCATTCCGCTCGGTATTAAGAGGCCAGTCTGGTCCTCATTGAATCGTTCCCGGGATCAGCCTTTCGCTCCTTGTGGACTTTCAAAGATTTCAGCGCGGCTGCCAACGCTATCTGTTCCTCATAATCGTCTGTGGTGCTTGCCAGTTCTCTGAGTCGCAGGCTGAGGACCTGCTCTGCGGCGCTTATTTTACTTTTCAACAGTTCAGGACGAGTTTCAGCCATTGCCTGTAGATAGTGATTCTGCCACAGCGGATATTTCAGAGTTAGGTCGCTCACGGGTGTCTCCTTCCCTGGCCAACCATCCCAGTCAGTGCATTTTCATTTGGGAGCGTGCAAGGTCACGCCACGCGCGCGCCCGGCCGGATCGGTTCGAATACCTCGAATCACGTGGCTCGCTTGACCGCGTGAATCCAGACGCACTTGGCGGTGTATCCTGGATCGCCTTTCTGTTCCGTGGACGTATCCCTCCTCTTTGTTCCGGCGTATTGCCCAAGGAAATCGTGGGGCGGAGGACAGTTTGTTTAGCGTCTTTTCGTCCTGCGCTGTAATTGGACTGCTTTTCAGATCTTTCAGGAATTGGACATGGTTCCAAACTTCCAGATAGTTCAGATAATCGAATATATCCACTGCGCCCTTCATTTGCGCACTGCTCCGCAAAACGATCGGAATCAGCACCCTGCCCTGCTTGTCCATCGTCACAGCCTGGCCGAAATATTTTGCACGGACAAGAAGTTTCTGGTTGTTCCTATTGCGTGAGCACAGGCGCTCCAGTCGTTCCTCGACTTGGTTCCAGACCTGCATCGGGTAGATGCGGACGGAGTAGCCATCTTCGCTGGTGACGTACAATTCGGTGCCAGACCGCCTGAGCATGGGAAGAAGGGTCACGGGGATTTTCAATCTGCCCTTCTGATCGACCTTTGCTGAGTTGCTCATGCTTTTCCTCCCCGCCTTCTAAGGACACGTCACGAATCACGCCGCCTTCTGGGGACTAGTCACTCTTGGGTCGGGCCCGGCGCCCTTTAGGTAAGCTGCCCACAAAGCGCGTCTGGTGGCCTCCACAGCTTTTGGTGGCGCACAAAGGGCGTCAAGGACATCAAACGCTCCGTCCTTCAGCGCTTCCACCCATTCGGCGAGATCAAAGTTGCGCGCCCATAGAACGACCTCAAAGCCAAGATCATACTGATTTGCAATGTCGGTGAGCCGTCTCCACGACCCGTCCCGCAGCAGGGGTGTCGAGACGACCACCTGAAACCGACCGGATTTAGCAGCCTCACAACCTGCGCTTTTTGGAGAACGGTCTTCAGCCGTTCCGTCTCAGAGTCGTCGTCACAGACAATCAGGATTCGAGCCCCATCAGGAACCTTCAATGGCAAGCCCGAATGAGTTTTGCTCTCGCCAGTGCTTTCTCGAGCTGGTGTTATAGGGCTCATGGCTCCTCCTTCCATTCCTGTGTTCCCGTACTCAGCCTAGCGAGATCTGTCCACATTGCCTACAGTTCCCATCGCTTGGGACCCCTCTTGGGTCCAGGCGGCGAGCCGATTGGGCTTGTTCCGCGGTTTCTAGGAACTCTAGCTGAAATTCGTAGCCCTCTTGCCTCAGCTTCGGGTTGATTTGCTGTTCGATCTTGGCGAGAGCCTCTGCTTTGGACTGGGCGCTAATGGTGACAGTTCCGCTGATTAGACTCGTCGCTATGACCCTGATGGTGTAATCCATGGTTAACTTTCCTCGGGCTGGGGTTGTGTGTCTGCCACTCGGGTGTTCTTCCTTGGCCCAACAAGTCGGGGTGGGCTCCCACCCCCTGAGGGATAGGAGCTGTCGTCACCCGGCGGATGCCGCACGAGCGGCGATCTTGTGAAAGGTTGAGTTCGCAACTTCATAGGTCTTGACCTCAGGAGTTCCCTCAACCACTCTCTCCAGGAGCAGCTCCAGCACTTGTGGATAGGTTGTGCGATTATAGGCTTCGGCGTGCTCCTTCTGATCCCACAGACTAATTCCAACCGCTTCCGATCCGCCCGCGACGACCAATGTGATTTCGTCCTTGAAGCCCTGCTGTTTTCGGAGCCGGGGAATGATCTCGTTCTCTATCGTGCGAGTAAATTCCGCAACGCTATTGGGCCTGAGAACCATCGAAACGTGTCGAGCAAACATTTCAACCTCCTGCGCACACCGGGAGACTATAGGTAACCACCCTGGAATCAGAAGATTGCAATGCCTACAATCAAGTTCGTACTCTCAAATTAACATAACAGTCAAGCACTAATTGTTGAATTGTGTCCAAAATTGCACTGCTCTGATAGGAGCCAATTGTTCCAAATGCGACTATTATTTCTGGGCTGTAGCTGTGTGCAACTCCGCGAGGCACAGGAGGGCCCGCTACCTAAGGCACCCAAGAAGCACAATGAAGGGCCTCCCTTGCGATCCTCAAAATACTAGTTGACGCTAACTGGATTGTGTGCAAGGGAAAAAACTACAGCCAGGCAATGAGGCAGTCCGGTGGGCCAGCTACTGAAGGCGCCTAAGAAGGACAAGAGAGAGATTTCTTTCGATCCCCAAGTGTTTCTTGCGACAGTGGGCCTGGCAAGAACTATTACGCAGTGCCCAAAGGACTACAAGATCTTCTCTCAAGGTGATCCCGCCGATAGTGTTTTCTATATCCAGCAAGGCAGGGTGAAGCTCAAGGTCAGATCCAAGCAGGACAACGAAGCGGTCATCGCGATCCTAGGCGTGCGTGACTTCTTAGGGGAGGCGTGCCTAATAGGTCAGACAATCTGCCTGGCGACGGCTACGGCGATTGCACCTACCTATATACTTAGAATTGAAAAGAACGTGCTTTCACGCAACGTGCGCGCCCAGGAGGATTTGGTCGATCAACTTTTTAACTCCAGCGAGCAACGGCTGGCCCGCACTCTTTTGTTGCTCGCCAACTACGGTAAAGAAGGCACACCCGAGACCATAGTTCCGGGGATAAACCAGGAAACGCTAGCAGGAATGGTCGGCACAACCCGGTCCCGCGTGAGCTTTTTTATGAATAAGTTCAAGAAGTTGGGCTTTATCGATTACAAGGACGGATTGCGAGTGCACAGGTCCCTTCTAAATATCGTCCTGCGCGACTAGCCTGCTAATCGCGCGTGAGGCCATGTAGGCCGCCGCAGAATACCATTGGTTTCGTAACCAATTCCTGAATGCTGAGCAGTTTTGCACACGCTTCATTTTGTCCTTACGTATATTATTGCATCTGAATAGACGGGAGAGGGGCGGATCCCCCCCCACGCGCGACCACGCACATTCGCGGAGGCCAATTACGCATTCTATGACAGCGCTGAGGTTCTCGACGCATGCACAATTGACAGCGGTTCACGTAAGTAATTAAAACAAAAGAAGAGAGTGGAAGAAAAACCATGTCCCGCCATCCCCGACCATCTGTCGAAAAAACAGGTGGTCGGAAAGAACGTCTTTTCGCTCACTCACTAGGGGTTCGGTCTCAGAATTTGTGGTGAATCGCGTTACTACAGAATGTGTGCTGATTCCGAGCGTCAGCTATCGGAGACCATGACTTAGTGTACCGCTGCCTCGTGGGCAGCGGCTCGGACTTCACCCTGCATTTTTCTTGGCTTCGAGTGGGGCTCCCAAGGGAACAGAAGCCAAATGCGCAGTGGCGCAAGATTGAACGTAAGAACACGTCCGCAACAACAAGACTCGAACGCGCGGCCTTCGCTCTGACATTTCCATAGTGTTTGATAACTGGATGGAATACGGCAACACGGATGGCTACGAAAAGGTGGGACCGAGAATTCTGACAATTCCTTTAGGAAAACTTCAGTAGGCGGGTTCGGCCTGGATTCCTAACATGACTTGGGTCAGGCGAAACTGTGAAGCTTGGCGACACGGCGCCCCTTGAGGGTGTAAACGGGCAGGCACCGGCCTTTCGATGCGAATCGGAATGGAAATGACGTGGAGGGCAGCATGAAGAAAGTCTGCAATGTTTGTACGGCGCTGACGCTACTTTTTGTGTGCATGAGCCGGGCGGATGCTCAAAAGAGTTCGCCGACTAATCACACGCGTCCGCTCGTCTTGACCGAGGCAATTTCGATGGAGGGCGTCAAGGGGCGCTTTGATCACTTTGGCTTCGCTGGCAACCTGTTGTTTGTTTCTGCGCTTGGAAACAATACAGTCGAGGTCATCGACATCAGTGCGAGAACCGTAGTCCACACGATCACCGGAATTCCGAATCCACAGGGTGTGGTCTTTTCCCCCGAAACCAACAAACTCTTTGCTGGGAGCAGCAAGGGCAAGCTGTACATCTACGACGGGACTTCCTTTGACCTCATCAAAGAGATTGATTTCCACGGTGACGTCGATAA
>QHZC01000523.1 GCA_003224515.1 Acidobacteriota bacterium | reverse complement strand
TTCGCTTCCTGCTCGAAGCGCTGGCGCAATGTCGAATTATCGGAAAGGTGCGAGGGAAGGATCTTGACGGCGACGATGCGGTCCAGGCGAGTGTCCCGCGCACGGTACACCTCGCCCATCCCGCCCGAGCCGAGCGGCGCGACGATCTCATACGGCCCCAGTTTTGTCCCGTTTGTAAGAGCCATTAGTGGCATGGATTATAGACCCGGAAGAAATCCTCGATGAAATAAACTGGCGGGTCGGGAGCGGCGCATGGCTTCGGGAATTATGCATCTTTCTGGATAGTGAGTGCCATTTTGCTCCAATTCTGATCGAGTGACGAGCAAACCGGATGTTATTCCGGGCGAGAAGTTCGCCTTACCGGTAACTTGGGTCCGGTTTTCCTCGGTCGCGGCCTCGCACGATAGTTTCGCCACTGGGCTCCGGAGTGGCAGGCCCATTTTCGTACTCCCTCGGCTTCGCGAAAATAAAACTCCGGGTTGTCCAATTCACAGGGTTCTCGAAAATGACTTTGTCGTCGTTACAGGCACAGGCACCGCGCGTGATTTTATCCGGCTTCTCACCGTCGAACTGCACTGAAAAGACAAAGGGAAAACCGGTTTGCCAGGTTTGCCAATTAAGGGCCTCGTGAAAATAGCTAAGTGATTGTGCGCCTTGCCTTAGCTTATTTTCCCCACTGTTCGCAATGAGGAGGCCGGGGGTTCGAATCCCCTCTCGTCCACCAGATTTCAAAGGACTTACATTATTTTTGAAAACCGGGTGAATTGTCGCTGTACTGACTTGATGTCCGCGTTACCACATGAGCGGACTTACCAAGACTTCGTTCCGAAAGCATTCAATTGTGCGGTTGAGCGTTGTTTTAGAGCTTGGCCTTGTCCCGGACCGACTGCACTACGCTGCGGATCGCGTCGGTGACAGCGTCGGGCCTGTCGATAATCACGAAATGCCCGCGCTTCTCTGCAACGATCTGCTTGCTATTTCGAGAAAGGGACAGGAGTTTCGTTTGCAACTCGGCATACTCGGGCGCCCCGTTATCTGTGCTGACATCGACGAGCGGCCTGTCGCCGAGCGGTTGGCTGTGCTCCTTGGCGATTGTGTCAGCCTCCGCAACACATTCCGGCGTCATTTCATGATTTGATTGAAGCGCTGTCTGATCTCGTGTTTGAGCCGTCCACCAAAGATGAAGTTCACGGTCGCGACTGGAGAGCTTACTGAAGTTCGGGTCGCTTTCCATCCCAAAGATAACCGGTCCTCTACCGCCGGGAGTTGAAGGCATTTGAGGCGGCATCGGAGGTGGGGCTTTATCCGTGCGAAGAGAAAGTCGGATAAGGGAAAAGGCGTGATCGACAAACACGATTCCTGCTACTTCGTCGAGGTAGCGCCCCGCGTATGTTCTCGCAACCAAAGCACCAAGTGAGTGCCCTACGAGAACATACGGTCCCTTGATCCCAGCGCTTTTCAATGCGGCGTGTACTTCAGCAACCCTTAGTGAGCAAGAGTCTTTCGGACCACCGTCGCTCCAAGCAATTCCAGAGTGATCGTACGCGCACACCTGAGTAAATTTCGCGACTTCGGATTGAACCAGGCCCCAATCGAAGGAGTATCCCGCGCCCACGATGACGACACTGGGGCTGCCCGTGCCGGTGCAATATAGATGAACTCGATAGCCACCCACATCGACGAGCTGGCCAAGAGGTGGGGGCGGGTTCTGTGGCGTATCAGCTGTTTGCGCCAGGGTCGCTATTGGGAGGGCGCAGAACAGGGCGAGGACAATGGTTAGGCGCCTGTAGTAAGCCATGTTCGACATTGCGGTCATCGGTCGCTTTTCGCAGGTGGCAAGCATGCATTCCTCCCGTACTTGCAGCGCTAGGATTCTAACCCCACCGGTTTTGTCGCCCAACTAATAGATTTGGCAACATTTCGGGCTAGCTGGCCTTCGCGACTGTGTCCTAAGTCCTGAGTGTCGGATAACCGGAGATCAATCCACTTGTACGATTTCCGCGTAATTGGTTGGTGGAGTTAGTTAAATTCCCCGTAGGATTCTAAGGAGCGAGCCTTGGTCGAGGTGAACCAACGGATTCCTAACAGGGACGAAGCTGCGCTTCGTCCCGCCGCGCATGGTGGCGAGCCGTCCGCGGCGTCAAGGGTCTTCGATGAACGCCCGCTTTCGCGGGCGCCCTTGACCCCGCTCCCGGCTCGCAGGCGCGGAGGTGCCTAAAAAAAACTCTTGACAACGCCGACGACATTATACACAGGAGTTAGTCAGCCAACTCGCTGTGCAATTCAAATTGTCCTATGACTCGAAGGTCCAGCGGCCGCCGGCCATAGTGCGTTCGACGGGGATGGAGATGAGAGTGGACGGATTCTCCTTCAGAGGATCGCGTCCGAGGACGACAAGATCGGCGAGCTTCCCGGCTTCGATGGAACCCTTGAGATTTTCTTCGTAGGAAGCATAGGCACCATTGATGGTTCCGACGCGAATCGCTTCGTCCACCGTAATCTTCTGTTTTGGTCCCCAAACGTTTCCCTTTGTGTCGGTGCGTGTCACCTCGGATTGCAACGCCATCATGGGGATGAATTCTCCTGGAGGATAATCAGAAGCCTGCGTTGGGCGAATTCCAGCGGCTAGGAAGCTCCGCAGGGCGAACATGTGATTCAGACGGTCAACGCCGTAATAGCGCATTTTTTCACCGTGATAATAGACGTAGGTAGAGAAGGGCGTGGGGATAGCGCCGAGCGCTTTGATGCGGGCAACCAAATCGTCGTTGACCACAGTGCAATGTTCAAGCCGGAAGCGCGGATCGCGTCTAGGGCTTTCGCCCTGTAAGCGTTCGCAGACACGAAGTGTGGTGTCAATAGCAACGTCGCCGTTAGCATGAGTGCCGATTTGCCAGCCTGCGAGATGGGCTTTGCGACCGTACGTATAGAGCTCTTCCTCGGTCATGACGAGGATGCCGAAGTCATCGGGACGCCCTTCGTACGGTGAGGAGAGGCGCGCGGTGCGTTCAGAAATCGAACCGTCGCAGACCAGCTTCATCGCGCCGACGCGAACCCATTCGTCGCCGAGGCCGGTGCGGACGCCTGCTGCGATCATGGAATCCATGTAGGCGTAATTGATGAAGCAGTAGGCGCGAAAGAGCAGATCGCCGGAATCGCGAGCGTCTTGATAGGCGAGAAGATCAACGGGGGTTCCCTGAGCTTCATGAGCAGAAGTAATGCCGGTCCTCGCGAGCATCTTCGAGATGAGCTTGACGCCCTCGCGATGATCGTCACGCGTGAAATTGAGTGGAATGATCTTGTCGAAGAGGTCCCGGGCATTCTCTGCGACGCGGCCTGTCAGTTTTCCTGTGGCGGGGTCGTGATCGATTTTCCCGCCCTGCGGATCGGGGGTCTTGTCGTCGATCCCGGCCTTTCGAAACGCGAGGGAATTGGAATACGCGGTGTGGCCGCCGCGATGTTCGATCTGGACCGGATGGTCGGGAGCAGCGGAATCGAGATCGGCAATGGTGAGTGGGCGGCCATCGTTAGTTTTTGTGTCGTCGTACTTAAAGCCGAGGACCCAGTCGCCAGGGGAAGTCTTCGCCGCACGTTCGCGCAGGGCGGCTTGGATCGCGGAGATCGAGCGAAGGTCGCAGTCCACCATGCGAAGGTGCATGACGCCGGCCATTGCGGGGTGGGAGTGGGCATCGATGAAACCGGGTAGTACTGTTTTCCCGCCAAGATCGAGTTTTCTGGCAGCCGGGGCAGCGAGATTGAGAATGTCCGGATTGCTTCCAACGGCAAGAAACCTACCGCGAGAAATCGCGACAGCCTGAGCATGAGGCTCGCGAGCATTCACGGTCAGAACATTGGCATTGTGGAGGATGAGATCTGGCTTTTCCTGTTCGAGCGGAAAGAGGGAGAAGGCAGCAAGCGTGCCGAGGAATTCACGGCGAGTCGGTTCCTGTGACACGGGGTTCCGTTGTCGACCCTCGAAGACTGGTGGAGATACTACGCTGCGGCGGAGGGTGGGGTCAATGCACCCTTGCGAAATTCTTTTCGGCCGTCGCAGGAGATTCGCAGGATGCGGACGTACTGGCGGCAGCGCAATGATCTGGTACGGGCGGCAGGCCGGCACATCCAACGGATGCAGAAGGCGCTGACGCAGATGAATCTCCAGTTGGCCAACGTGTTGAGTGACGTGAGCGGAGTAACCGGACAGGCGATCATTAAGGCCATTCTGGCGGGCGAACGCCACGCGCATAAGCTGGCTGCGTTTCGGGATTGCCGGGTGAAGGCCAGCGAGGAGGAGATCGCGCGCAGTCTAGAAGGTAACTGGCAGGAAGATTTGCTGTTTGTGCTGAAGCAGGAACAAGCGGGTTACGAGTTTTGCCAGAAGCAGATGACCGAGTGCGATCGACAGATCGAGCAGTATCTTCAGCAAAGAGAGGATCGGAGCCGAGGTGCCAGTCTGCCGGAAGAGAAGCGGAAAGAACGACTCAAGAAGAAGAAGGGGAATGCGCCGCAGTTCGACTTGCGCGCGGAGTTGTTTCGCATCAGCGGTACGGACCTGACCCGGATCGACGGGATTGATGTGATGACCGCGATGACCATTCTCAGCGAAGAGGGATGGGATAGGAGCAAATGGAAAACGGAGCACCATTTTGTTTCGTGGCTGCGGCTGTGTCCCGACAACAAAGTCAGCGGCGACAAGGTTATTGGCAAAGGTCGGCTGCCAACTAACAACCGGGTGACCATCGCTTTAAAGATGGCGGCCAGCACCTTATGGGCGAGCAACACCTATCTAGGAGCGCAGTTCCGCCGACTGAAAACCAAGCTGGGGGCGGCGGTGGCGACCAAGGCCATGGCTGCTAAGCTGGCCCGACTGGTGTACCGCATGCTGCGCTACGGGATGCCATACGTGGACCGCGGAGCGGAGTTCTACCAGGCCCAACACCGGCAGTTACAGATCAAGTATCTCAAGTGGAAAGCGGGGAACGGCTACTTCGCGGCCGATCTGCGAAGGTGCGTTTTGTGCCCTTGCGGCGAAAGCCAACAAGCAGAACGAGTATAAAGCGGCCAACGTAGTTGGCCACCTGCGAGGACGGCGCACGGTCGCGTCTCCCAGGCTGGGCGAACGTGAACTTGAACCTGAACGTACTAACTAACGAACCCGTGGACATCAGCGGGGAAGACCAGGGGAGCTGAGGACCGATGGAGCCCGCGCTAATTCGCCGCGCAGAATA
>QHZC01000524.1 GCA_003224515.1 Acidobacteriota bacterium | reverse complement strand
GTCTTCTACTACATCACCGTGATGAACGAACCGTACGCCATGCCCCCGATGCCGGCCAATGTAAAGGACGGAATTCTGCAGGGGATGTACCGCTTCCGGCGTGCTGCAAACGCGAAAGCGAAGCTGCGCGCCCAGTTGTTCGGGAGTGGCGCGATTCTCAATGAAGCGCTGCGGGCGCAAGAGATTCTCGAAACCAAGTACGGCGTCGCCGCCGACGTGTGGAGCGTGACCAGCTACAAGGAACTCTATAACGACGGAATTGAATCCGAGCGCTGGAACCGTTTGCATCCAGCCGAAAAAGCTCGGGTCCCGTACGTTACCAAATGCCTCGTCGACGCACCTGGCGTGCTGGTCGCTGCTTCCGATTACCTGAAGACCTTACCGAATATGATCAGCAAATGGATGCCGCGCCACCTGGCGTCGCTCGGCACCGATGGCTTCGGGCGCAGCGAGGGCCGCGCTTCTTTGCGCGACTTCTTCGAGGTCGACTCCCGCTTCATCACAGTGGCCACTCTGCATGAGCTTTTCGTGGACGGCAAGATCGAACGATCTGTCCTCGACAAAGCCATCAAGGACCTGGGCATTGATGCTGACAAGCCGAACCCGGTGATCTCCTGACGCCGGTCCTTTAAGAAATCGGGAATCAGTCTGCGGCTGGGCCACGGCTCACACCGGTTTCTTCTGCACCATCGAGGATGTCTGCCGGCTTGATCCGTCCGGTGGCCAATTGCGCGATGAGCTCGCGATTCGCCGCTAGAAAATCGTACTCTCCGAGCTCTTTTGGCAAAGCCCAGGCGACCTTCTCAAACGTGCGCGGAACTAATTCCGATTCCGAGATCGCTGCGGCAAAGAAGCGGATTTCTAGCTCCTCGGGCGTTTCAGCATAGTGATGACGTACGCGGCCAATCTCTGCGCTTTTCACCAGCGTCACGCCGAGTTCTTCCTGCAATTCTCGCGCGAGTGCAGCCTCCGGCGCTTCGCCCTCTCTGACTTTGCCGCCCGGAAATTCCCACTTAAGCGGAGAGCTATCGCCTTTCCGGCGCTGGCCGATTAGCAATCGCCGGTCGCTACGCTCAATCACCGCCGCGACTACGGTTATCATCTCTCAGCGTTTCTCTGCGTTATCGTTTCCTTCGCTTTTCGTGGCCGATCCGATTTTGCGAGTGCAGCACGTTCCACAATTCCTGCGCTCCCTGTACCAAGGGGGTCGCAGGAGTGTTTAGCAATTCATCGCTAATTATGTGCACCTGCCGGTTTCGGATCGCCGGCACATTTTTCCACGCCGTTAGTTTATACATCTGCTTGGGGTCTGCCTTCGCTCCCGTCGCCGCCCATGCAAGCACTATCACTTCTGGCTTTGTCGCCGCTACCTGTGCCTCGGTGATCTTCTCGCCCGCGGGAACCACCATCTCACCGCCGCAGATGTTCACCAATTCCGCCACCCAGGGCGGGGAACTGATCCGCGGATTCGGCCAGGCCTCGCAATAGACGCGTACCCGGTGCTTCGATCGCCGCGGCTTTTTCTCGAGTTGCGAAAATGTGCGGCGCATCTTTTGTACCACCTGCTCGGCAGCGGCCGCTTTTTGCGTAATCCCACCCAACAAGCGAATGTCCGCTTCGATATCAGCGATCGTCCGCGGGTTCATGGCCAGAAAAGGGAAGGGCTGCTTAAGGAGTTTCGCGACCGCCTCCTGCTCGTACGGCACGGAACCGATCACCAACGTTGGCTTCAGTCGCAGAATCTGATCCGCCGATTCCATGTGCCAGCAATCGCCAAGATTCGGCAGTTTGCCGACCGGCGCAACGGCGGCGCACCACTTGGTCACGCCGACCAGAGCGCGCCTCGCCCCAATAGCGCACAGGATTGAGGTCGCGCTGGGAGCCAGCGAAACAATGCGCAATGGAAATCGTCGATTCGCTCTCATGGTAACCGGAAGAGGATATCAGACCAGCAGGCGCACATCGGCTCGCACCGGCGTGTATTGACTCCACGTCACGAGTGTGTTGCACTGCGCTTCTTATTTCGCGGAGGATTATTGTGCGTGTCCGTCTCCTTGCTCTCAGCCTGATTCTGTCGCTCTCAACTCTTGCCCAGACCCCCTCTCCACCGTCCAAATCCGAAGTCGTTTCTTACCACGCCACCATCGACACGGTGAAATACGTCTTTGGTGTCGCTTCCCCCGTGGCACGACTGAAACCCGGCAACACTCTCGACGCGAACTCTCTGGACTGCTTCGGCAACGCACTGCAAAAGCCCGGCGATACATTTGCGCTCGTTAAAGGAGATAACCCGCTTACTGGTCCTTTCTACATCGAAGGGGCGGAACCCGGCGACACGCTGGTTGTTCATATTCTCGATCTGCAAGTCGATGGCAAGCAGGGCGTGGGCACGTTTTCACCAGGATTCGGCGCCATCAACGCCAGCCATTACACGCCGATGCTCGAAAAAGAAGCGCTGCCGGAAAAAATCTGGTTTTACCCCATCGATCGTGCGGACCGCACCGCTACGTTTCAGGCCCTGGATTCCAACTACAAGGTGAAAATTCCGCTCCATCCATTTCTTGGCTGCTTCGGTGTCGCGCCCGCCAATGGGGAAGCTCGCAGTTCCATCGTGCCCGCGGAATTCGGCGGCAACATGGACGCACCGGAAGTCTCCGTTGGAAACACACTCTATCTGCCCGTGAACGTACGCGGGGCGCTCTTTTATTTTGGAGATGGCCACGCCGCCATGGGCGACGGCGAAATTGCAGGCAGCGCCATCGAAGTTCCCATGAGGGCTCGGCTGCAATTCGACCTTGTGAAGGGGAAACACACGGGCTGGCCGCGCCTCGAAAACGAAACGGAAATCATGGCCGCGGGCATCTATCGTCCCGTCGATGACGCTGTTCGTATTGCCTTCACCGAGCTTGTAGCCTGGATTCACGCCGACTATGGCCTCTCGGAGCTCGATGCCTATGAGCTGCTTTCCGAAGTCGGCAAAATCCATCTCACGGAAATGGTTGATCCGAACTACGTCGTAATTGCCTCGATCGAGAAAAAATATTTGCCCGCAAAGAAATAAATCTACTTGTGGAAGAATATTCTTGTGACTTCTT
>QHZC01000526.1:2444-3383 GCA_003224515.1 Acidobacteriota bacterium | reverse complement strand
GCTTCCATGGAGAGCTCTACGAGTACGTACGCAACAACCAGATGAGCGCGCGGAACTACTTCAGCACCGTTCCTCCCGGGCCCTACCATCAAAACCAGTTTGGAGTAGATGTAGGAGGACCCATCCTCAAGAACAAGCTTTTTTTCTTCGCGAACTACGAAGGATATCGCCAAGTCCAATCCGCTTTCGTGGGAGCATACACTCCAACCGAGGCAATGTTTAACGGAGACTTTTCCGCGCTTTCGACTCCCCTCTACAACCCATTCAGTTTTGATCCGGCTACTGGGCAACGCCAGGCGTTTGCGAACCACATCATTCCCTCCAACATGATCAACCCGGTGTCGCAAAAACTATTGCAGTATTACCTTCCGGGATCAAGCCTAGCGGCTACGCCAAACAATATCGGCGGGAATCCCAGGACGACACTAAACTCGGACCAATTTACGGGGCGGATTGACGACAATGTGGATGAACGAAATCAAGTGTTCGGACAAGTCAGCTGGCTGAATTCTCCGCAGTCCGCGCCGGGACTCTTCCCGCTGCAAGGGGTGGCCCATCCCTTAAATGCCGAACTCGTCGCACTCGGATGGACGGGAACGTTGGGCACAACCAAGGTCAACGAGCTCCGCCTTGGCTGAACGCGCAACTCGGTCTATCAAGAAGGGATCCCTCATCCTGGTATTCAGCGGCAAATCGGGATTACCGGCACGGGGGAAGCAGATGGCGTTCCGGGAATCAATATTTCCGGATATACAGGTTTCGGAACTTCTACCGGCCTGCTTGGCGATATCGACAATGTCTATGAAATTCATGACAGCTTCAGCTGGTTGAAGGGCAGCCACCAGATCAAATTTGGCGGAGATCTCAGCTATGTTCGTACCAGTCGAGCGCCAACGCCACCGCTCGTGGCAGTATTTCCTTTACCAATGCGTTTAGCTC
>QHZC01000526.1:0-2366 GCA_003224515.1 Acidobacteriota bacterium | reverse complement strand
CATTACCGCTGGACGACGGCGGAACCTTATATCCAGGATACCTGGAAAATCCGGCCGAGCCTTACTGCCAGTCTCGCTTTTGCCTGGTATGCCAGCACTCCACCGAATCCCTCGGGCGTAGATAAGAATCTCGTGCATGGGTTCGACTTCCAAACGGGGGCGGAGATCTTTGCGGCTTTGGGTCAGATAAATCCGGAAGTCTTCAACATGACCTGGACCAATTTCGCGCCACGAGCCGGATTATCCTGGCAGCCAAAGTTCCTGGGCGACGCGGTTGTCCGCGCCGGGGCCGGGATTTACTACACCACGCAGATGGCGCTCAACCAGCAGTATTCCATCGTGTCGCAAATCATTTCCGTAAACAATTCGATTGCAAATACCCAGCCAACTCCGACGTACCTGCTCGGGACAAACACTTTTCCTCCAGTTACCGTGGGTCAAATTACACAAGCCCAGGTGCCGACCATTACCGGGCCGATTCAATATCTTTCCATGCACCAACGATCTCCTTACGTCGAACAATGGACCGTCGATATCGCACACACGTTTGGGAAATCGTACCTGTTGGATGCCGCCTACATCGGCAATCAGGCTCATCATCTGCCGCTCAATTATGATCCGATCGATTGTTCCGCTCCCGGCACCCTGCTGTGCAGTAATTCCAACAACCGATATTACCCCCGGTACCCGTACATGCAGGAGGTCGACAGTATTGGCCAGGCAAGCTATAACGCTTTGATTGTGAAATTTGTACGTCAGTTCACGCGTGGCCTCAGTCTCCTGGCGAATTACACCTGGGCAAAAACACTTACGAACGCTCAGGAAGGCAGCATTGGCACACTGAACCAGATGAAGAGTTGTTTGAAGTGCGACATTGGCATGTCGACTTCCAATGTGCCGCAGTCGCTGGTGATCAGCGCGGTTTGGGATCTGCCGGTTGGCCGCAGCCGGCAGTTTGGCACGAACATGAATCCTTTTCTCGACGCACTTGTGGGCGGATGGGGTGTGGATTTCATCTCGACGTTCCAGCAAGGAAATCCATTCACTGTAACGGCTCCCAACTTTACCGTGTGGCCCGCCGACCAAGTCCGGGCGGACCGGCTTTGCAACGGCAGGAACGAACTCAGAAACAAGGACCTGAGGACCAATCGCCTTCTCTGGATACAGAAGAGCTGTTTTGCTCAACTAATTATTTTGGCGATTCCGGCTTCGGCATACTCACTGGGCCGGGGCTCAACAATTGGGATATTGGCGTGCACAAGGCGTTTCCGATTCACGAAGCTACGCGCCTTGATTTTCGCGCGGAATTCTTCAACGCCTGGAACCACGCGCAGTTCGCGAATCCGAACAGCAACGTGGCTTCCGCTACTTTTGGGCAACTCTCGTCAACCCAGCATGACGCTCGTGAAATTCAACTTGGGTTGAGGCTCTCCTTTTGAGGGTACGAAACAAAGTCTTCGGATGCCGTGAAAAATTGCCTTTGCTAAGCTTGGCTTCGCGGCTTCCTCCTGTGGTTCTTGCGACTGGGGCGGTTGATTGCCGGATGATGAGTCGGGGATAAACCACCGGGCACGGCGTGACTTTAGTTGTCCTTATACCCTCGAGCAGGCTGATAAAGGCATGATGCGCGATCTCGCTCCTGGGTAACCGAATCGTCGTCAGGGCAGGAAAAGTCATGTCGGCGATTGGCAGGTCGTCGAAGCCAATCACGGACAAATCTTTCGGAACGGAAACCCCGGCTAGGTGGGCTGCTTGCAATGCTCCGACCGCCATAAGGTCGTTCGTCGTGACTACGGCGGTGGGCCGGTGACCTAGTGCGAGCAGCTGTTGCATCGCAATCTTGCCTCCCTCGACCCGCAAGTCAGTGGTGGCGATCCATTCCGGGCACACTTCCAAGCTGCACCGTTTGAGCGCCAAGCAGAAAGCTTCTCTTCGACGTTGCGCCGATCTCAGATGCGAAGGTCCGGCGATAAAGCCAATGGCCGTGTGGCCCAGAGCGCGCAGATGTTCGACCGCTTCCTGAAAGCCTCGGGAATATTCGACCATGACATTGCGATATTTGTCCTGGAGGCTCCTCTGATTCAAGAGCACTAATGGAAGCTGTACCTTTGTCGCCTCTTGCAGTGCCTGCTCGTCAACCTCGGAGGTCATTATGGCGATGGCGTCCACATTGCGCTCCACGAGCCGCCGCACACAATTCTGGAGGCGTCTTGGATCGTAATTGGTGTGGGTAAAGATGACTTCGATCCCTTGCTCCGCCGCCAGGCCTTCAAATGCGTCGATCAGCTCAGGAAAGAAAGGATTGTTGATGTCTGAAATGATCAGGCCAAAAAGCCGCGTGCGGCCAACGCGGAGATTACGAGCAT
>QHZC01000525.1:1645-2917 GCA_003224515.1 Acidobacteriota bacterium | reverse complement strand
GCGGGGCGCGACTGCCGTAGCCATACTTCCTCCTCAATCCCTGAAACTCGCCGCTTTGCTTTTCGTCTGGTCCTGTGCGGGTTTGAACGTGAAACACTGCCGCGTGGAATCTAAATTCTACAGTCGCCTCTCAATGCGGTCAAACTCAGTCCCCCTGCGCGGTATCACTGCAAAGATCTACTGATTTCTCAGGAATCCCGCTCGCCTTGGGATACCTCCAACCAATGAAATGCGCGTCCTACCTTCAGCGGTTGACTTGCTTGCCTCATCGTGGAGGGTTCTTCTGGGTCATCGCAACGACCCTTACGCTACTGACTCGTTTCTTAAAACCTAGCGTAGCTACTAGCAGTAATCAGCGCGGCTGCTCGAGCGCCTTCCTCACTTTTTCCTCTTGTCCGCAACTACGGACCCGCCCTTCATCACCCATCTCACGTTGTTCAAGACCACATTAATATCCGACAGCGGGTCACCCTCAACAGCGACCAGATCCGCGAAATACCCCGGCGCGACTGCTCCCAGCTCCTTTTCTTTCCGCAACAGCTCCGCGGCATTGGTGGTCGCCGTGTGCAGCGCCTGCTCCGGCATCATTCCTGCCTTCACAAACCAGCCCAGTTCGCGAGTGTTTTGCCCGAACATCGTGTAGATCGCATCCGATCCCATCGCAAACTTCACGCCAGCTTTGAACGCCTTGCGTGCGGTCTTATCCCACCGCGTACCCGATCTTGTCGCCGTTTTCGATGTAATAGCGGTTGTGGTCGATCGTTGGCACATAGAACGTTTCACGCTTTACCATTTCCTGAATCGTGGCATCGTCCATGTCCGTCGCATGCTCGAGGGAATCCGTTCCCGCGCGGACCGCATCGCGCGCCCCATCCGGGCCGTAGGAATGGATCGCAATCTTTTTCCCGAACTGGTGGGCCATATCCGCCGCCGCCTTCATCTCTTCGTAGGTATACGTCTCGAACCCCGTGACGTCATCGTCCGTGCCGCTCGATCCGTACATCTTGATCACGTCCGCACCCGCGGCAATCTGCTGCCGTACCACCTTCAACACTTCGGGAACACCATCGGCGATGCCGCCCGCAGGCGGATTCATGCCCGGCTTGTACGGTGTGTTGGTGATGTACAGCCCATACCCGCACACGAACATGCGGGGACCGATCATTTCTCCTCGGTTGATCAAGTCGCGCATGGCAATGTCCATGTACTGGTCCGCGCCGAGATCGCGCACGGTCGTTACGCCTGCCTCCAGCGTACGCATCGCGCCTTTTC
>QHZC01000525.1:0-1610 GCA_003224515.1 Acidobacteriota bacterium | reverse complement strand
CGTCGATCAGCCCGGGCAATCCCGTGAATTTCGACAGATCGATCGACTCCGCGCCGGCCGGGATCGCCGATGCATCGGTCGTCACACCACGAATACGGTCTCCCTCCACGATCACAATGGCATTCGTCCAAAGCTTGCCCTTGGCATCCCAGAGCCTGCCGAAGCTCACGGCCTTGACAGGTTTGGCGCTCGCTTTCTCCTGGGCACAAATTCCATCCGCACACCACGCTGCGAGAGCAGTCGCCAGGAGGATCCTCATTGGTTTCACGGCACACTCACCCTTCATCTACATGCATACACACCGAACAACGTTTGTTTTCTAATTCAGTTGTCGAGGAAATGCAATCGCGAAGAACCGCGGCTCACTGCTGGCGGCGGGCCGTTTGAGAAGATGGCGTTTTCTGCAGAGAAGAAGAGCTCACTGGAAGCATGGGCGGTGCAACACCGGCGGTCTGAGAGCCAAGGCCCAATTGCTGAAGGGTTTTCGCATCGAGCTTTCCGGTCGGATTCAGCCCATGCGCTTCCTGGAATTTTCTCGTCGCTTCAATCGTCGCAACGTCCCACTTCCCGCTCGGTTTTCCCGTGAACGAACCGTCTTTTGCGAGCGCCTGCTGGATTTCGGAAATTCGGTCGGGAGTAGGGACCTTCTGCCCCCGCTCCCGCCGCTTTGATTTTTTCGAAGCTCTTTTTCTGTGTGAGGCCGTCCCGCCCTTGGAAGAACTGGTCTTCTTCGGCGTAGCGCCTTGCGCATGTGCCGCGCTAGCGAACACACCTAGCCCCGCTGCAAGGAGCAGCGTCGAGGCCAGGCACGTCACTTTTCGGAGTCGCATAAGGGTCTGTCTTGGCCGTGGCTACGTCACTATTGCTGGCTATCGGCCGGAACTTTGCCCGACAAATAGAGTGTCAGGATCCGGTCGCTGTCCTGCCGGCGAAGGACCTTGAAGACAACATCCTCGCCATGCTTCAGCTTTGACACCGCCTTACGGTAATCGGCAACGGAATTCACGGTTTCACCGTTGATCAGAGAGATCACGTCTCCACGTCCGAATCCCAAATCATCGGCAAACGAAGCCGGATCGACTTCGGTCACGAGCACGCCCTTTTGTCCTTCCATTCCGACGCGATGCCCGCGGTCCGGCGTCAATTCTTCCACGTGCAGGCCGAACTCCGGCGGCGCGGTTTCGCCAGGTTGGTCACCCAAGCGGCCCGCCGAATTCGGGAACACTCGCGTGCGGTCTCCGACCTCTGCGGTTGCTTCTTTCTGCGCGCGGTCGCGAATATAACTCAGTTTCACCTTGCTGCCGATCGGCGCTTGCGCAATCGGGTTCACCAGGTCATTCCCGGTCTTCACGGGCTGACCGTTCACGCTGGTGATCACGTCGCCGCCCTTCAAGCCGGCCTTCTCCGCCGGACTTCCCGGCTCGACGCCTTCAATCACTACCCCATAGGGCGCCCCTAGCGATTTCAGCGTGATCGCATTCGTGCTCAGTTCTTCCTGGAAGCTGACGCCGATGGACCCGCGCGTCACTCGGCCTTGCTTGATGATCTGGTCATAAACGTTAATGGCTGTCGTCGAAGGCAGCGCAAAACCGACGCCTTCATAGCCACGG
>QHZC01000521.1 GCA_003224515.1 Acidobacteriota bacterium | reverse complement strand
CGAAAAACCGACCGCTTTCGCCTTCCGAATTCTTTGCTGATGGCCGCTCGGAACGCCCGCTGGTGGAAAACGCCGTGGCACGCGGAGCGCTTGCTGACGACGAGCTCTTCCTGCCGAAGGATTCGACGAATTTCCCGTTGCCCGTGGACCTCAAGCTTCTTGAGCGCGGCGAAGAGCGCTACAAAATTTTCTGCTCTCCCTGCCACGGTTTGCAGGGCGACGGCAATGGCATGGTGGCCGTGCGCGGCATGAAGCAGCCGCCCAGCTATCATCAAGACCGCCTTCGGCAGGCGGCCAACGGCTATTTCTACGACAACATCACCAACGGGTTTGGCCAGATGCTGGGTTATTCCGCCCAGATTCCCCCACGCGACCGCTGGGCCATCATCGCCTACATTCGCGCGCTGCAACTCAGTCGCAACGCCAAGGCCGCCGATCTGCCCGCGGAGCTTCGCGAGAAGCTGAATCAAGGCGGGGCATCAGGCGCAAAACCGGGTGGCGCGCTGAAGCCCGAAGCAGGCAGCACCAAGGATTCGCGAGGAGGCAGCTTCTAATGGTTGCGCAGGAATATCAGGCGCCGGAGAGCGTGGGCCGACTTCAGCAACGGGCACTATTCGTCGGTGGCGTCGCGCTTCTGGTTTCTATTCTTGGCGCTGTCTACACCCACACGCCCGAGCTTTTCTATCAATCCTATTTGATGAGTTTCCTGTTGCTTCTCGGCTTGACCGTCGGCTCGCTCGGCCTGGTGATGTTGCAGCATCTGACCAGCGGCCATTGGGGTATCATCATCCGCCGCCCGCTGGAATCGGCGACTCGCACGCTTCCGCTGATCGCCGTGTTTTTTCTTCCCATCCTGTTTTTCGGCATGAAGTACCTTTATGGCGCCTGGCTCAATGCAAAAGAATTACAAAAAGAGCCACTGTCGCAGTTTCAGCAGACTTATCTGACCAGCGGGCGCTTTCAGGTCCGCGCGGTCATCTATTTCGTTATCTGGATTGTGTTGATGCTGGTCTTCAATATTCTGTCGAAGCAGCAGGACGTCAACCGCGAAGACCGCGCCTTGCACCTCCGCCTGAAGATGTTGGCCGGCCCGGGCATTATTCTCTACGTATTTGTGATGACCTTCGCGTCCATCGATTGGGCCATGTCTCTGTCGCCACACTGGGCCTCCACCATCTACGGTTTCCTGTTTGTGGCGGGACAGTTGATCTCTTCAATGTCGCTCATGATCGCCGTCGTCGTCCTGCTGGCACGCACCGAACCTTTCGCCAGCGTCCTGCAGAAGCGCCACCTGCACGATTTGGGAAAATTGCTCCTCGCTTTTGTGATGCTCTGGGCGTATTTCGATTTCTCGCAGCTCCTGATCATCTGGTCGGGAAACCAGCCGGAAGAAATCAGCTTCTATCGCACGCGGCTGTACGGCGGCTGGGGCGTCGTCGCGGTGATCGTGCTGGTGTTCCATTTCTTCGTGCCTTTTTTCCTGCTCCTCTCGCAGGAGGTGAAGCGCAATGCGAAGGTGCTTCCGAGGATTGCCATCTGGCTGATCTTCATGCGCCTTGTGGATCTATTCTGGATGACGCGCCCGGAATTTACTTCTCGCGCTCTGCCCACTTGGCTGGACGTTGTTTTGCCCCTCGCGCTCGGCGGTTTGTGGCTCGGTTTCTTTGCATTCAACTTGAAGCAGTGCCCGCTGCTGCCGCTTGGCGACCCGGAACTTGCGGAGGCCATTGAGCACCATGAGCACTGAGTCTCACAACACGGGCCAGGAACCGCGCCACACGGACGTCTCGTTCGAAGAGCGCGACATCAAAGCCGGCGTGATCTATGAATATCTTTTTGCCTTGGGCATCGCGGTCGTCGCCTCCTTGATCATTTGTGTTTTTATCCTGCGCCTTACGACCGCTTATACGGCTGCGACCGATTCGCCTCCGCCACCATCGCGCCAGACGCATCAAAGGGAATTGCCGCCGGAGCCGCGGCTCCAGGGTTTTGGTTTTCCTGGCCAGGAAGCCGATCCGCAGGCCGATCTGCGCAAAAAGATCCGCGACGACTCCGAGGCCAATGAAAAGCTGGAGTGGATCGATCGATCCAGCGGCATCGTACATATCCCCGTCAAGGACGCCATGAAAATCGTTGCCGAAAAGGGTTTGTCTCCCGCGCCTGCAGTGCCTGTGGAGAAAAAGAAATAACGCCATGAAAGAAGCTCGCCATATCGCCAGAATTGCCGCGCTCTTGCTGGCGGCCGGTACGCTCGGCGCGCCGGCAGTTCCCGGCAACACCGGCCCTGCTGCCTCGGCCATGCCCGCGGCTTTGCAAAACGTGGGCTTCGAGCCGCCGCTCAACGGGCAAATGCCGCTGGACCTCGCGTTCCGTGACGAAACCGGCCGCGGCGTTCAGCTCCGCGAGTACTTCGGGCAAAAGCCGGTGATTCTCGCGTTCGTCTATTATGGCTGCCCGATGCTTTGCGATCAGGTCGAACAGGGCGTCGTCGGCGTGCTGCGCATGCTCTCCTTCAACCCCGGGCGCGACTACGAAGTTGTTTTCGTCAGCTTCGATTGCCGCGAAACGCCGGAGATGGCCGCCGAAAAGAAAAAGAAAGCGCTGGCTCATTTCCGCCGCCCCGAAACGGATTCCGGCTGGCATTTCCTCACCGGTTCTAGAGAATCCGTCGAGGCCGCGACCAAAGCCGCGAATTTTCGTTTCTCCTTCGATGCCAAAAATAATCTCTTCGCTCACGCCAGCGGCGTTTTGCTGCTCACCCCGGACGGCCACATCTCCCGCTATTTCTACGGTGTCGAATATCCCGGCCGCGACATGCGCCTCGGACTGGTGGATGCCTCCGCTGGAAAAATCGGCACGCCCATCGATCACGTTTTGCTCTTTTGCTATCACTACGACCCCACGGCCGTGACCTACAGCGCGTCGATTCTTAAGATCATCCGCCTCGCCGGCGTACTCACGATTCTCTGCCTGGTCGGAGGAATTCTGATTTCCCGCCGCCGCGAAACGGTGGCGGCAGCCCGGAATTTGAGCCAGTCGCTTGCCGGTGGCCCGGAACGAGGAGCTCACTAAACCGTGCAGTCGCAATTGCCAGTCTATCCAGAGCAAGCGTCCAACTTCGCACCGCATGTGGACGCGCTGATGCTTTTCATCAGCGGTATCTGCGTGTTTTTTGCGGCCGCCGTCACCGTCGCGATCATCATTTTCTTTT
>QHZC01000520.1:4132-4657 GCA_003224515.1 Acidobacteriota bacterium | reverse complement strand
AGACTCCATGCGATGGTTCGCCGCCTTGCCCGGATAAATCCCGTTTCATCTCTCGGCGAGAGCTGACCCGCGCGATCCTTTTTGTACGGTCGAGATATCCGTTGAGGAGGCCATATGCCTGCTCCGGGAGGCCATGAAGGAATCATCCTCATAGCCGATGACAACGAAGCCAACCGCGAACTACTCTCCGCTCCGCTGAGCGCAGAAGGTTATGAAGTTGTCTGCGCGGCAGACGGCCAGCAAGCGCGACAGGCGGTGGATAGCGACGAGCAATCGTGCCTACTGACAAGATCGTCGGACAGAACTTCGCTTACCGGTATTGGTATCGCGGCGTCACCGCGCATTGGCAGCCGTATGTCTCGGAAATTTACCGGACGGCAGCGGGTTCCAGTCCTTTGGTGGTTGCCGTGGCTGTCCCGATTCGCGATGAGCGGGGCGATCCGACTGGGATTCTGATGGCCACTTACAGCCTTGCCCGGCTTGCAAGTGAGTTCAGCGCCCTTGAGAAAGGTGCCACGGCTGATT
>QHZC01000520.1:0-4112 GCA_003224515.1 Acidobacteriota bacterium | reverse complement strand
AATCTCGCATAATACAGTGACAAGCAAGTCAAAAAGAAAGACAAGAAAGAAAATGGCAGTTGGGGAGAACCGCGTACTCGCGCCATGCCGCTACAGATCGGCGCGTCCGCTTCGGCGAGATCCTCGGCACAACGATTGGCCAATTCCTGCCCTTTGATATTTCCCCACAGCATCTCCACCGGATTGAGGTCCGGTGTGTAGCCCGGCAGTCTTTCCACCGTAAGCCAGTGACGCTCGGCGTAGGTATTCCTTCATGGCCCGACTCCGGTGGGCCGGCAACCCATCCCAGATCAGCATGGCTTTCTGGCCGCCCAGGTCGCTCTTTGGCCCGCTTACGCCTTTCTGCGTCCGGGGCGGTCATACGCGCGCTTGCGGGTTACCGTTTGTAGGGTTTGCGCGGATCAAGCGTTTGGGCTGGGCCGTCCTCTACGCCCATTCTGAAAGCGACGCGTTGGCACCCGCCGTTGCGTCTGCGAATCCGAAACCGCTCCGTTGCCATGTACCTCTCGCTCGTTTATCACGCGACCGCAGCGTTGGCCGCGCTCCTAATGTGGCGGCAGACTCAGCTCTTGGCTGACAACCAAGCTCTAAACCAAGAGCTTGAAAAACAGAGCAAGTTCAAGGATCAATTCCTTTCTACGATGAGCCACGAACTGCGCACTTCCACTGAACACAGTGTTGGGCTTTTCCGAGCTGTTTGCCGACGAACGTTACGGCCCGCTAAACGATCGTCAGCACTGTTACACCCACCACATCCGCACCGGCGGAAAACATCTGCTCAGCCTGATCAGCGACATTCTGGACTTGTCCAAAATCGAGGCACGGTTGGGTTGGTTCGCGCATGATCGGAAAAGTGGCGGACGAGGAGGCCGCGCACAGTGCAACTATCAAAAAATCCCCCGCGTCACTGCTCCTGTTGTTTGGCCTGCCCCCCGCCTGCGGCGGCGACCTCTTTGGCGCGTGGGGCAACCGCCGGCGGAGAGAGCTGTGCCGGTTGGTTTTCTTGGCGACCTTGGACCTTGCTGCGCAAGACTGCGCCATCTTCGATGACAATGCCGCGCGTCTCCATGTCACCTGTGACCCTGCCAGTGCTGGAAACCTGGACGCGCTCGCCCTTGAGTGTTCCAATCACTTCACCGTGAATGATGATTTCGCGGGCTTCGATTTCCGCGGTGACCCGCGCGTTGGGACCGACAGTGAAACTCCCATCGGCAATGCGAATTTTTCCTTCGAACTCGCCATCCAAGCAGAGATCCCCCTGACCGGAAATTTCTCCTTTGATCTTGATGCCTTGGCTCACGCACGCTGGCGCATTCGAAGAAACTGGAGGCGCTGCGTAGCCAGGACGCAGCGGTGCGGGAACAGGGGAAGTGTGGGGAGAAGGTTGCGGTTTGTTTGCTTCAGCTTTACGCCACATTAGATACCTCCACGCTGCGAACTCCGAAGCGGCGGAGCTGGGGTGCCGTCGGACCAAGCCGGATGAACGTGAAGATAGTACAGGGGAGTGAGGGTGTAAAGGAGAAAGGCCAGAGTGCAAGGGAAGAAGAATGTCTGCCCTCTGATCCGCTAAGAACGTCTCGCTTGAGGCGGGCGTGTGGGGTCGAAGCCATCGGAGGCTTGGAAAAATTCCCGGGAGCCAGTCCTCCCCTTTGCCATACTGGCCCCCGAGAGTGTTTGGATTCTAAGCATGTAAAAGCTATAGCGGGAGGGTATTAGCGTCTGTTCTCTATTGTACAGAATTCATTTTTTTGTTAACTCTTGCGACACATTGAAATCAAAGGCGGGCGGAGTTTTGGCCGACGACAAGTCGATTTCGGTGAGACGGCGCAAAGAGTGGCCTATTTTCCTTGACTAGGTAGTTTACCCGATTGACATCTCAGAGCTTTTGAATAGTCTGCTGTCCTCCCCCATCTGCGAAATACGCGACTCGGCGAAATGCCCGACCCTAGCCGTCTCAGAGATCGGAACGTGCCATGAAAACAGAAACAGCCCTTGCTAGACTGGCCTCAAATCGTCTCGACGAAGTGGCTCTAGCGGAAGTATATCGAAACGCTAAAGAGAAGATCGATGGAATCGTTACTCAGTGGTTTGGGAAGGGAACAATTGCGACCGACGCTTTGAGTCGGGTGTTGGTTAGAATTGCTAAAAACGCAGTACACTTTTGTCCGCACTTCCATAAGTCGGAAGACTTCGTACTAGGACATGTTATTCAAGAGTGTCAACGCCTATACTCCGAGGCAACCACTCGTATAGCTCGCGCCCACTTCAACTGAATTTAAGGTTCTCCGGCTTCGATGGGAGTATCGGCTGGCAGTCCTCCTGAAGCTCACCCAACCTTGCCGCGAGCCGGTCTAGGGTGTGATAGCGGCCCCGATGGGAGTAACACGACCGCGCCTCCAATTGGGCCAGCTTGCGAAAAACCGTGATGCGGGAGGGGTTTCCCAAGGCCCGGGCGATGCGCTCCCAAGTCAAGATACGCATTTTTTCGAACCAGTGGAGGAGTCGAGAGGTGCGATATTTTTCTGGGCGCATTATGACACCTGTATAAAGGCTACCTAATTATTTATGCGCAGCCGCTTAGCAGCAATTCTCCGGCAAAGGTCACAGAATCCATGTGTGCAAGCGTTGCAAGGCCGGGCCGAAGAGCGAGCGCCAGGCCATTGTGGATAAGGAGGGCATCTTCGCGTTCCTTAAGCAATCGCACATCTCCGAAGGGAACGTCGCCCGCCTTGAACGGATGGCGAAGTCGGACAATCCGCAAGTTGCCAGCCTCGCCGCAATTGTTTTGGATGTCGCCCGCGTTAAGCCGTACAAGACGAGAAGACTCAAGTTCCTTGCCCAGAAGCATCCGGGACTGCTGGGCAAGTTGCGGGACACGGGTTTGATTCTTGCCCACCACTGGTGAGCCGAGCGCGCTGTTATAGTGCGTGGATTGTAGTCTCCGATTATGCGCCACAGGAGTCAGCAAGACCACCTTCGCAGATATTGTCAAAGACGGAGCGCTCCAAAGAAATTGCACCCTACGCTGTTGGGGACGATGTGAGTATGGTGGACGAGAAGGGATTTGCCGGGGACGAGTGACCTGATGCTAACTTATGTGGAGAACGGCAGCGAGTTCACGTTGGAATTTGGCCATATCAACGAGGCCTTTTATAACACGTTGGAGTCAGTCTTGAATGAAATGGCACAACTGTTCCTGTGTGAAGGAGCGAAGCATTATCCCCGCTTTCGGGAGCATGTTCGTCGCGGAGCGCTTGAAAACAGTTGCGGAATCGACTGTACAGTTCGTATAATTGAACTAGTGAGTTTATTCAATGCCGAGAACACAAAAGAAGGGAAGCATTGTTGTTTCCGCCCTCCGAGCGCGTACCAATTTTGGCAGGCTCCTGCGACAGGTAGAGGATGAACGTCGTTCGCTCGTTATCGAGAAGCGTGGAACTCCTCGGGCAGTGCTGCTAAGCATCCGCGACTATGTACGGCTAGCGGCCCCGGAGCCCGAGGTCCTCAGGATCATCGGAGAGGAATCAAAGGCGAAGAGCACGGACAACCTCAGCTCGCAGCAGATTGACAGGATTATCCGGGCTACGCGCGCAAAGAAAACAAAGCGCTGATGATCCCGCTTCGACTCGTCGTTGACACGAACATAGTTGTTTCTGCGGCACTTAAACCCGTGGGATTGCAGCGCACGGTTCTCCTGCTTGCGATCACCAAGCCAGGGCAGCTCTACGTCTCGGCGGCAATATTCGCGAAATATCGGGACGTGTTATCGCGCCCAGAGCTCCAAATTCGCAAAGGCCTGCGACAGCAGCTACTGCAACTCATCGGGAAACGCGCCCATTGGGTTGTTCCGGAGCGCCGCCTTCAGGTTACGAGCGACCCCGGCGACAACATATTCCCTGAATGCGCTGATGCTGCCCGCGCGGATTATCTCGTGACTGGAAACATGCGGCATTTTCCGAGGTTTTGGAAGAAGACAAAGGTCATCACGTCCCGCGAGTTCATTAGCCTAGTAACGCCGCATCTCATCACGTAAAGCCATCAGCATTTTGCCAACCGGGTATTCGGGGCTCGTGACCGTAGTTTGCCCGCTGTTGCTCCCGTCCCCGCATCGA
>QHZC01000082.1:3627-13613 GCA_003224515.1 Acidobacteriota bacterium | reverse complement strand
TGGTGCGCGCCGTCCCGGAAGATGAATCGGATGCGACCGAGGAAGAGGCCGCGCCGGCACCCCAAACCCAGAAAGAACCCGGGCTCGGACCGCGCCCGCTTTCTCCGGAAGATCCCATCTTTCATCGAGCCCTCGACCTGTTGAAAGCCCTTGCGAAAAAGGCTGCTTAGTTTTCCGTGGCCCGACACCCAGGCGGTTCAAGCGAGCCCGCATTGCTTTCCAATCAAGATAAAGGATTCAACGAGCTTCGCACTGCTGGAAATTTGCTTCCTTCTCGCGGTTCTCTGGTGCGGCTGCAAGAAGAAAGACGAGAACCGCCTCACACCTGCGCAAATTCATCAAATCACGCGTGATCTAGCGGCAGCAGCTTCTGGTGCGGTACCTGCCGGGACTCCCATCAAACTCCGGCAAGGCGCTTCCAGGCAGCAACCTGGAAACACGGATTATCTGCGTATCGTGCTGAAGAATGATTCCTCGGCGGACGCGCACCGTACCGCAGTCGCAAGGCTTATTCAAAGTCTTAATACCGTCGCGACGCAAAATCATCTGACGCAGGACCCGCCCAGCCAAACTGGAGACCTCCTTCAGTTCGAGTATCGACATTCCGGGGTGCCGGCACTTGAAATCGAAATCATGACGCGTGCGACACCCACGTCGAGCGCGGGAGCGAAGAATTCCAACGGAAAAACTGCGGACGCGCGGCTGGCAATCATTATCGACGATTTCGGCAGCGACCGCGCTGCAGCCCAAGCCATTTTTGCTCTGGGTTATCCCCTCACCATTTCCGTTTTGCCCAATCACGAGCATTCGGTGGACATCGCCAAGGAAGCGCATCGCCGTGGCTTTCAGGGAATGCTTCATCTGCCGATGCAATCGGTCGCGAACGAGATGCCGGAAGCGCAGGAACTGCATCCTGGCATGCTGGCGCCCGAAGTCGGGGCGCTCGTCGATCAATTTCTGCAAAATGTTCCGGACACCGCTGGCGTCAACAATCATCAGGGATCACAGGCGACGGCTGACGCTGCGCTGATGGATGAACTGATGTCCGTGCTGCGCGACCGTCACCTCTTTTACATCGACAGCCGCACAAGCGCCGCTACAGTGGCTTACGATACGGCGCAGGACTTTGGAGTTCGCTCCGCCTTCCGCAACGTTCCCTTTCTGGACGACGTGGCTGAAGTGGCCACGGTCAGAAAACAACTCGAATTAGCGCTGCGTGGCGCCCGCGAAAAGGGCGAGGCCGTGGCGATCGGCCATCCTCATCCCTCGACGCTCCAAGCTCTGCGCGAAGTTCTGCCGCGAGCGCAAGAGCTAGGGGTCCACCTGGTGCTCACTTCCGAACTCGTCCACTAATTAGCTTGGCTTCTTTACTTCTGCGCGGGCTCTGTTTTCTTGGCAGGGAAAAGCAACTGAATAGCGAGGGCAAGAATTCCCATGATCAGAAAGCTGAAGACGCTGCCTTCGGGGCCAACCGTTCCGCCCGTGAGCCATTTAGCGCCGTGCAAAGATGCATTCGACAGGTGTCCCGCGAAGACGATGCCGCTGTTCGGCACGGAGTAGAGGAATGTCTCGCCGAAATCAAAACTCGCGTGCCATCCCACAGCCAACCAGAGATTCCCGGTGCGGCGCAAGGCAAACGCGAAAATCAGTCCGATCGCTGCAACGCCTCCTGCCCCCACCCAACCTTCGCCAGGATTGCCCAAATGGACGGCCCCAAACGCGCACGAAAACACAGCCGCTGCAGGCCAGAAACCGATACTCTCCGCGAGCGTGTATTGCGTGTATCCCCGAAACAAGAATTCTTCAAACAAGCCCACAAAAATAAACAGGACCGCCCAGAACATTCCCCAACGCAACAGCTCTTTGCCATGCAGCGCAACTTCACCAAAGGAATACCCTCGGAAGGCAGCGATCAAGCCAATCAATGCTGAAACTTCGACCAATCCGATAAGGCAGCCCTGCCAGAACAATTTCCCGAAAGCGCCTCTCAGCGGCAAACCATAAGTGCCGGGAGAACGGCCTTCGATCTGAGCCATGATCAGGGCGGCGCCAAAAACAACGGTGAAACAGAACACTTCGTATGCGAACCAATAGCCGAGAGAAAAAACTCCGCGTGTGGGGCGAATAAATTGCTGCAACACGATTCCACCGCCGAATCCGAGCCCGGCCACGAAAGCCGCGTAAATCAACAGACGCCAGCCGCCGCGCACTCCTTTGTCGTTCAGAAAAATCTTACTGAGGATTCCTCCGGGAGGCGAGGCCTGAAAGCGGGGAGTTGGGGAAGGACCCGTGAATGGTTCGAAGTCCAACAATCACCTCGAGCAAAGATCCATGCCCCGCATCGCTGTCCGACGCGCTGGATGGTTCGCCGGAAGCAGGTTGGCTATTAACTGACACAGATTTTATCGAGGAAAAAGTCTCCGTGCGCATTAACTTTTTCTCGCGGTCGAATTTGATAGTACCTCCAGAAAGTTCGATTCCCCGAATAGAACGGTCCTCGCAGGCAAATCTAAAAATGGGACCGAACCCTTCTAAATTCATTGTGCGATGCGGATCTCTGCCGCGCCAAGAATCCGCCGACTCTTTTTTTCCTGTACCAAGAGCACGGCCCTCAGGTTCTCGCGCTTCCATTCTTTCTCGAGAGGAACACTCGCGTCTCCAGCGAAGGACGTTTCGCCGTCAGCCTTCGCTTCGCCGATCTTGCGCATGGAGCGCACTACCGCGGCATGGTGGAGGTCTTCGCCGGCGTTCTCGCCGCGCGTTACTGCGGAGTGTAATCCGGTTTCCGTGATCGCCAGCCATACTTCCGCTGCATCACGTTTTGCTGTTCCTTTCAGTTTTCCAACCTTCACAGAAAGGTTTTCTGTGCCCGTGCCGTTCGAGTTGCTCTGCTCCAGCGTTACCGGAATTTTTGTCTTGCCGGCGGCCTCCAGAATTGCCTGTCGCGCTTTCTGCTTTTGACTGCCAACGAATTCCACCGCCCCGTCCACAACCATTTGCGGTGTGTACGGGTTACCGTTTCCGAGAGCCTCGGAATAAACGTACTGCCGCGAGGTCCAGTCCCGGGAAGAAAAAGGGTCAGCCCAACCCAGATCGTTCCAGTAATCGACGTGCTCCTCCAGGGCGATCAACTGGACATTCCCTGCAAGCGGTTCTTCGGCCAGTCGCGCCAGCAAAGCATCCGCCGGTGGACAGCTTGAACAGCCTTCGGAGGTGAACAGTTCGACGACTACCGGTGCGCGAACTGTCTCGGGCGTGCTGGAGAACACTCGTGCGTGAGGTCGAAACAAGGCCAAAGCGGCGAACAGCGAAAGAGAAATGAGGGCCAATCCTGCCAATGGGTGTTTCATAGGAGCCGTCTCCTGCCAGCCAGCATATCTGATTTCATGGTCTGCAAAAGGTTACCGCGAGGCAGGCCACAGAGCGCTTTTCCCGCGATAACCGTTATAATAGTTTTTACTGGTTATTGGCACGCTCCGGAAGGGAGGTCCCGTCGATGCCTTATTCCAAATCAGTCCCGCAGCTGTTGGGCGGGCGACTCTCCGTCGATTTCGTTAACGCGACTCTTTCAAACGCAGAACTGTCTTGGGAAAGCCTTGTTCACTTTCTGGAGTCGACGAGCGTCGTCTCCGTTGAGCGCGGTGCCCAGCTTCTGACCCTGCCGCAATCCGACCCGCAGGCTGCGGAAGTGTTGCTCTTGAAAGCCCGGCGGCTGGGCGCGACCCTACGCAAGGTGTTTGCGGCCATGCTCCGCAAGCAAAAAATGGCCGGGGAACGGGTCGAGCCGGTAAACGAAATACTGCGTATTACCGAGGGGCATGATGAACTCGTCGCTAAGAATGGCGTCTGGAAGATCGAATTCGTCGCGCGGGAGGTAGGCCTTGATTGGCTGCTCGCTGCAGTGGCGCGATCCGGGGCGGAGACTATCGCGGAGGGCCCCAACGCGCGCCTTCGGCTTTGCGCCAATCCGCACTGTGGTCTGCTCTTCTACGACAATTCGCGCACACGCCGCCGCCGTTGGTGTTCAATGGCTGTTTGCGGCAATCGCAGCAAGGTAGCTGCTTTTGCCCGCAAGCACGCATCGGCGCGCAACGCACCCTAGCAAGCGGGATCCGCTTCATCCGCGGCTACTTCACATACTTCGGCGATTCCCCTTTTGACCATGGATCGTAGGTATGCGCGAAAACCAAGCGCTCCGCCAGCGGCGGATGTGAATAGAGCCAGAAGGTGATGAACGGCGGCGGATTGGGGTCCGATAGATCCAGCTCACCGAGAACCTGAAAGGCGTGCGCGGCGACTTCCTCCGAATTCGGCACCAGTCCGTGGATTACTTCCAATCCATAAACGTCCGCGGCATGTTCCTGCATCCGGCTACAGCCACTGATGACCGGCGAAGAAACAAACAACAGCAGTTGCAGAAGCAAGAGCAACACGGCAAGCGAAGCCCAATCTTCCTGCCCGTAGAGCTTCCAGTCCCTGGCCCAGCGATCGAGCGCCCAGTGCAAGCCTTGAAACAGGAAATAGAGCGCCACCACTAGCCCAGCTGCTCCGAGCAAAAGGCCTTGACCAACGTGCCCGAGGACATAATGTCCGAGCTCATGTCCAACGATGAAGAGGGACTCATCGGTCGAAGTTTTTTGAATCGTGGTATCCCAGATCACGACACGCTTCGACGTCCCCAGGCCCGTCACGTAGGCGTTGATGGCGTTCGTTTTGTGGCTCGCTACCATCAGGAACATGCGCTCCGCGGGAATGGGAACACCAGCATGTTTCGTTAGTTTTTCGATGGAAGCAACGAGATCCGCATGTTCTCTGCTTAGTGGCTCGAATTTGTTGAACAGCGGATCGATCACCCAAGGCGTGACCACGATCAGTCCCACGAGAATCACGACTGCCGGAAACCAGAAATACAACCACCAGCGCCGCGGGCTGCGCCGCATCACGGCAAACAAGATGAGGACCAGAACGATTCCAAACGCAGTGCTGAGAGACTCCTCCTTGGTCCAATCCCAGAACCATGAACCCCAACCTTGAATGGACTGTTCATAATGCAAGGAAAGCGAATGCCAAACCAGGCGCAGGGGCAGGTCTAAAACGTCGCGGGTCAGGAAAAGCAGCGGCACGAAAATCAGTCCTTGAATCCACTTTTTGTCGCTGACCTTTTCGGCGATGTCTCGAAACTTCGCCGCCCAGCCCAGCCGAAGGATCAAAAAAAGGAAAAGTCCGCCAAGAAAATAAGAGGCAAAGTAAAGAGTGTAGCCCGCTCGCGAGTACGCCACGGCCTTCGCCTGGCGCTCATGCGGAAGCGTGTATTGTTCGCTTTTTGTCTGTTCGGGAGTCTTCGATTCCGAAGGCGAAGTCTCGGAGGATCCGGCTTGCGCGGCCGGTGTTTGCGGATGCGCGGAGGGCGCCGGGCTTTCCGAACCGCGCGCGGCCCCCGCAAAACACAGATACGCACAAAGAACTAGCACGGAACGGCGAACGGAGACACAAAGTCCCACGAGACCACCTCGCCTTTTTCCCAACACCAGTTTCCGTGCGGTTCCGAGCAAGGCCCGCACCGGCCGCGAGTATGCCGCACCACTATTCGAACTGCAAGATTTCATCCTGATGATTTAGACGGGGAGAAGCAGGGGGCGTTTCCGCCTTGTGGAAGGCGCGCAGCGCTATGGAGCGCTCTTTGGATGTGCCGTTTTCAGGCAATAGTTGCGCACTGCGCCCGTCGTCGCCAATCCGAAATGCACGATCGAGGTCCAGCGTTCCAGTTTGTGATGGCCGCGACGATGGAATAAATACGACGCCCCAATCGAAACACCAGTTCCCGCCGCCTCGACCACTGCAAAAGCCGCGTGATTATCTACCAGATCGTTGGTAACTAGGATTTCCTGGTCTCCGCGCCGCCTCAAATTCAACGTTGAAAAATAATCGAAGGCCCGTGCCGCGCCGACTCCTGCAAACAACCAATCATTCTTCTTGTCCCAGAAGCGGTGAACCTGGATTCGTTCCTTGGTTTGATCCTTGCCAGCGCGAGGGACGACGACTGGTAATGGCGTCTGCGTTTCGGTTGCCGGCCCCTGAGCGCCGACTTTGCTTGCCCCCAGGAGAGTTGCCAGAGCTAGCAGCGGGATCATCCTAACTTTCAGCAATTCTTCCGTCTCCTGGGGCATCCCCTATGTTTTGTTTCTCAATTCAGTATAATCGCAATGGCGGCACTCAGGGCCACACTCCTCGTGCCGGAGTCCTCCCATGAACCGCTTCCGTCTCGTGCTCTCGTGGATTCTTGTTTTCGCTCTTGTCGCCGTGCTCGCCGCCCATGCGGGCCGCGGAACCGCTGCGGAAACGACTGATGGCATTCCGGCGCGTACGTTCGAATTCATGTATCGGGTGCATGTTCCCGCTAGCGTGGATTCCGCGGGTCCCGCCTATCTCCGGACTCCTCTGCCGCAGGCCGATGGTTACCAGGACATTCGTGCCTCGCACCTTGACGGCCCGTGATTCGTTCTGACTTACTCGGTTGGCTCATTCGCACCGCTTCGATAGTTCGGATTGTCATTCCACTCTCGCTGGCGTATCTTGAAATTTGACCGGGCTTAGATTTTCATCAGGAGTAGAACTATGTTGCGCCGCATCCCATTGCGCCTTGCCCTGCCGGTTGTTCTCTCAGCAGCACTGCATCCCGCCGCTGCTTTTGCTCAATCGCAGGATACTCAGTCTGTTGCGGAAGCCGCCCGCCGCGCTCGCGAGCAGAAGAAAGCCCAGGCGAAACCCGCGAAAGTCATTACGGAAGACGATGTGAAGCCTGCGGCGCAGTCGAATCCCGCAACTGCGGCTTCACCCGACGCCGCAACAGCGTCCGGCACGCCTGTCCCTCCTGCATCGTCAGCCGCCAGTGCATCCGCCGCCAGCTCTTCGCCAGCGCCTGACGCCAAGGATCAGAAGGATTCGAAGGAAGTAACCGAATTGAAAGCCCAGATCAAACAAGCCCAGGGCGATCTTGAGCTGCTTCAGCGCGAACAATCGCTGGAACAGGACAAGTATTATTCGAATACCGATTACGCCCGCGATACGGCAGGCAAAGCGAAGCTCGACGCCCTGAAGCAGCAGGTCAGCGATAAGCGCCAGGAACTCGAGCGCTTGAAGTCCCGCCTGGCGGAATTGCAGCCGACGCAGAGCGGCTCCACGAGCACCCCGCCGAAGGCTTAGTTTCCATCGATTCGAGCACCCGATTGCGCAATTTCTCGTGAGAAATGCGGCTAATCAATCCCATGAATCCGCAAGCTGACGAGCTGATCGATGCTCAAGTTTCTCATCCCCCGTGATTGCAGGCCGGTGATGAAGTCGGGCGTTACTCCATGAATGCGCATAGCAATCAGCTGATCCGGCTCCGGATGAGGGTATCCCAGCTTCTGAGCCTTGCTTTTTCAATTGCTCCACCCACTCCGGCGTGGCCCCATGAATTCTCATGGCGATGAGCTTGTCCGCGTCGGGCTCGTAGCCGGCTTGTGTGAGGCTGCGAACCATTTCCGGACTGACCCCGTGGATGCGGAAGGCGATGAGTTTGTCGCTGTCCAGGACATTCAGCCCCGCCGACCGAATCCCCGAAATGAACTCGGGAGACACGCCATGAATGCGGAAAGCAACGAGTTTTTCGCTATCTGAAACGTTCACACCCGCTGAACGAATACCTTCGATGAACTCGGGGGTTACACCATGAACCTTGAAAGCGATGAGTTTGTCCGTGTCTAGTCCCTGCAAGTTTTCGGCTTTGATGTCCCGGGCAAATTTCAGGCTGACGTCGTGGATGGCCATCGCCCATTGTTTGTCTTCGTCGATCCTTTCGAAACCGAGCGACTTCATCTCCTGCGGATACTTCGGGGCAGCTAGGAAGTGAAACAGCCCCGCGCCCTGGCCGTCATGCAGAAACCCCTCGCATTCGAATTTTCCTGCGTCCCGCACGATCGTAAAATGAACCTCTTGTCGCCCGGACTTGGAAAAATCCAATCCCGAAAAATCGCTTGCCGGCCAGTCTGAGCTGTGGTGAAAGTGATGCCCGACGCGGGAATCCATCAAGGAAAAATCCACCTTCCCCGGAGCATCAGAGCGCCGGATAGTCCAGTCGCCGCTCTGCGTCTCGCCGCCGAGAGCCTTCGCGACAGCCAGGATAACGCCGGCGATTACCAGGATAAGACCGATGGTTCGTTTTAGATTCATAGGACCTCACTCCTCTCGGTGTTTCCCGGGAAACTCACAAAATGTCTGCGTGCTTGAGCGCCATCAACTTGTCCAGAGTCAGATTCTGAAACCCGTGCCTCCGCGCCTTCTCGATGAACTCCGGCGTTATCCCCTGCACTTTAGCGCCGATCAGCTCATCGCAATCCAGGTCCTTGAAGCCGGCCGCTTGCATCGATTTCACGTACTCCGGTGTGATTCCTTGCACCTTCATCCCAATCAATTCGTCGGTATTTGGTTTAAGTCCCGTGGCTCGCATCTCCTTTACGTAACCCGGCGTCACTCCCTGCACCTTCAACCCGATGAGGTCATCGGCACTCGGTTGCAATCCCAAGTCGTGGAATTCGCGGATATATTCCGGCGTCACTCCCTGCACTTTCATCCCGATCAGTTCATCGACGTTGAGGTTGGAATCGAACGCCCGCATCTCGCGAATGTATTCCGGGGTGATGCCTTGCACGCGCATGCCGACGAGCTCGTCCGGCGTGGGTTGCAACCCCAGTTCGTGAATCTCTTTCACGTATCCCGGAGTGACACCCTGAATCTTCATTGAGATCAGTTCGTCCACCGTCAGGTTCTTGAAGCCTGCCGCCTCTATGGCGTCCAGATAGGATTGCTTCTTGTTGTTGTCATCGCTCGCCGTCTGCGGATCCTTATCTTTATTCGTCTGCGCCTTACTCGCAGCCGTTCCCGGGGGTTTTGCGGCTTGCGCGGCGCGCTCCTTTGCCGAAGCAGGCTCCGGCCTGACAACTATCACGCTGCTACTTCCTTGCCCCTGCTTCGGAGACGCGCCGGCTCCCAGCGCAGCATGCGCGACTCCCAGAAATGCGTTGCCAGCCAGCAGTGCTCCCACGAGACAGACGAAACTGGCCGCCAGTCCCGCCACGCGAATTCTGCCGGCAGCTCCATCCCATCCGAGCAGCCGGACGACACGCTGCGCAAGCGGGCTACGATTGGCCGCCATCATCAATAGAGGAGCCGTCCGCCATTCTTCCATCAGCGTAAGCGCCCGCGCGTAATTCACGGCGTCGCCGCAAAGGGAGATGGCCTCGTCGTCGCAACAGTTCTCGCGCTCGGCGCGAATCCGCTGGCTCACCCACCAGACCGCAGGGTGGTAGAACAGCAGCGTTTCTGCGGCGATCTGAAAAAGATTCACGAAGCCATCGAGGCGGCGAATATGCGCCAGCTCATGCGCGATGACCGCTTCGATTTGCTCTTCGGTCAAGCCGGTCAGCGCCCTCACCGGCAGCAGCACGACGGGATGAAACCATCCCAGTACCGCTGGAGCGTCCAGCCGATGGCACTCGCAATACCGAATGACGCGGTCGAGACCCATTCTCCGTTGCAGCGCCAGACATCTTTCGTACCGCTCTCGTCCGACCGGCTTGATCTCTTTGCGCCGCATCCTTTCGATCACAAACAATCCGCCCGCGGTTCTCAGGCTCAACAATAGGACACCCAGGAACCACGCTTCCACCAGCCACAGCATGGCCATCGGCTGCACGGTTCGAGATTCGGCGGCCAGGGCGCGGGAGCCTGACAGCGCGGTCGCGTTTCGGGTGGACCTTCCCGCCCACGTCGAAGCTCCTTCAGCCCCAGTCCGCACGGCCGGATTCGATTGCGCGCCTAACCACAGGAAGGTGATGACCGGCGATGCCATCATCAAAACGAGCGCGCTCACCGCCAGCGCGTAACGCGCCGTAGAGCTTCGGCAAACCGCGGTCGCCACGGCAAACAGAGCCGCCAGCCCTGCGCCC
>QHZC01000082.1:1361-3499 GCA_003224515.1 Acidobacteriota bacterium | reverse complement strand
GATCAGCAACTCGCTTGCCGAGCCCTCAAACACCCGCTCGAGGACGTCCCCGACGAGTTGCCGCTTTGTTTCCGTCGCCGGCTGGCATGCCTCGTAAACGTGGGCCCGTTGCTCCTCGTTTCTGCGGACAGTGCCCTTGGCGGTCATGATCTGCAAAAGTTTGAGAACTGTGGTATAGCCGAGCGACTTCTTTTCTCGAAGTTCCTCGTGGACCTCCCGGACCGTGGAAGGCCCGCGCGTCCAAAGGACGCGAAGAATCTCAAGTTCGGAAACCGTGGGCTTTTGGAGGGGTTCTTGATTCATTTGCAGAGAGTATTACGAAGAGTTTCGTATTGTCAACGAAAATCTTCGTACTCGCTTGGGCACCCGCCCCCTGCTGCGTGTGAGGAAAGACCGACCCTCTGAGAATGCCTCCTGAATCACGATCTGCTACTTCGGCTCCAGCACCAACGGCAGTCCGTTCTTCGGATTCCCGATAATCACGACCTTGGCGTTCGAGCTCGCCGCCAGCTTCTCCGTGGCCTCGATGCCCTTCCATTCGAGCAGTTGCGCGCTGATACCCGTCGCCACGAATCCGCAGTGCATCCTGCTCCGCCTGCTGCTTCGCTTCGATCGAGCCTTTCAGCATGGCCGGCAATTGCACATCGCGCAGCAGCACGTTCTCCACGATCACACCGCGCGGCGCGAGTTGCGCTGTCAGTTCGTCTTGAATCTGTTGCTGCACCAGCTCGCGCGCGTTTGTGTATAACGCATTCGCCGAATGCGCCGACGTCGACGCGCGAATCGCCGCCCGCAGTGTCGGCTCCACGATTTTCTCCGCGTAATTGTCGCCCACGGTCTGGTAAACGAACGCTGCTTTGTCCTTGTCAAGCCGGAAGAGCAGTGAGGTGTCCAGCGCCAGAATCAGTCCTTCGTTCGAAGGCACGTTGGCGCTTTCTTTTACGGATTGTGTCTGAATGGAGAGTTTTTGCACCGACTTCAACGGATTGACCAGGTGAATTCCCTCCGGCAACGTTTCACCCGTCACCCGTCCGAACAGCGTCAACACCCCCACATTTCCCGTCGGAATCGAAGTCGTGCTCGCCATCAGCAGGATGATCACCAGCACCAGAATTGCGAGCTGCAATATTCTTCTTCCCGCGCCACTCAAGTTCATCCTCGGCAATCCTTCACCGCCCAGATCAAACCTTGTCGTAGTTGGCATTTTCCCCTCCGTATTGGGGCTCATCCCCGCAAACTTCGAGCCGCACCACTAATCAATCCTTGATACGCAAGAAGTGTCCTCTCGATTTCCTTGCCGATCCGCGTCCACCGGCTGTTTCGAGCGGGCCTATATCTTCCACAAGTCAGTCACTACTCCTGCAACCTTACCACAATATCTTGTAGCCTTTTCTCTTGACACCACAGGTCGTTCACGGCACAATCCCCGCCATCACGTTTGCCTGCCCTGAGCCTTTTTTTGCAAAGGGTTTTCCCGGTGCTTTTTCCACCATTGGATTTGGTCGTCAAGGGGGAGCTCAGAACTTTTTCTAGTTGCCGCCGCGAAGCGGTCACACCTGAACCGGCCTGAGCTTTGCGGCCTATGAGGGAGAGAAAATGCGATATTTGCCCGGCTTCACGGTGCAATGCATCAAGCAGCAGTGCGAAGCCCGCGGTCACTGGCTCCGCGCCGATATCACCGCTCCCATTTCCGATGACGGCCGCTGCCCCTGCTGCGGCGATTTCCTCCGCAACGTTCCGCCGCCGCTCGGCCCGCGCTTCCGCATGCGTCCCCGGTCGCTCACCGCGCGCCCGCCCTTGCGTCCGCGGCCTCGCTAACGGGCGCTGTGGCCGACACGATGGCATCCCGGACTCTGATCTATTGGGGAGTCTGCTTCTTCTGTTCCTTGGTCTTCTTGTTCAACCCGGCAATCTGCTTGTTCTAGGCTTCCGGGTTTTCCAGCCCTTTGTGAAATGCAAATTCTGTAAGTTTTTTTGATATTCATGCAAATGGGGGGTAGGCTTTCGCTCTTGCGCTTCTCTTCGTGCCTCTAGCTATCCGCAAAGCTTGAAAAACAAGCTCTTATTTTCTTGAACCTCCGTACTCTTCCCAGTTCTGCAGCCTGCTTGGGTAAGCTGGCAGCGCGTAGCGGACTTCG
>QHZC01000082.1:0-1216 GCA_003224515.1 Acidobacteriota bacterium | reverse complement strand
AGCATTTCCTCGTCGCTGAGCCACAGATCGGGGATGTTGGCTGAGCCGAGCCGAAGAATATCTTCTAGCGCGCCGCGCACTTCTCTCAAATGGAAATCCACACCAATGCGTTCGAGCAATTCGATCAGTGCCTGCGCGCCTTCCGCCAGCACCGGCTTCGGAAGCGCGCTTGCCCCGCGCGAAGCCGGGGGGAGCGAAGCGCGTTCTTTGCGCTCGGGATGGTTTTCCGGAGCCGAGGGGCCTTCGCGGTCCAACCGGTGATAGGTCACGACGTAAATGGCATTGGGTCCCGCACCATGCCTCACGATGTGCAGGAATCCGCGGGTCTTGGGTTTTGCCGGGGCGAGCCGTGCGGCTACTCCTGAGCCGGATGGGAGGGCGCTCATCGCGTTTGTGCTCTCATCTCTCCTTGCTTTCTCAGCTGCATCCGCTCGTGCTGCCGCAGTTCTCGCATTTGTAGCACGCGCCGTTCGGCACCATCAGCATGCCGCATTCGCTGCACGCAGGCGCGCCCTCGTGGGCATGGCTCAGCTTTGGCGCGGACAACCACATCTGCATGGCATCCAGCGCAGCTTTGTTCAACGGCGGAAGGGTTGCCGCCGGAGCTGAAACAGCGGCATTTTCCGTCGGGGCAACGCCATTCAACTTCAAATAATCCGCGGAGATGAATCGCCCGCCCAGCCACCGCGCGATGTAGTCCAACACCGACGAAACAAACCGGATGCTGGCGTTCGCGGTGATTCCGGATGGCTCGAACCGCGTGTTCAGCAGCTTGTCCACGAACACTTTTAGCGGCACGCCATACTGCAAGCCCAGCGAAATAGTCAGCGCCAGTCCGTCCATCACGCCGGAAAGCGTTGAGCCTTCCTTGGACATCTTGATGAAGATTTCGCCGGGCCTCCCGTCGTCATACATGCCGACGGTGATATAACCCTCGTGTCCGCCCACGCTGAACTTATGGGTCACCGACGCGCGTTCCACAGGCATCTTCTCGCGCTGTTGCCGCGCGAACAGTTCACGTTGCATCGGTTCCGCCGCGACCGCGGTCTGCTTTTCGTCTTTCTTGCCGCCGGCGTTGAGAGGCTGCGAACGCTTCGAATTGTCGCGGTAGATGGCCACGGCCTTCAGCCCCACCTTCCATGACTCAATATACGCGTTCATGATGTCTTCGACGGTCGATTCCTCGGGCATGTTGATGGTCTTCGAAATCGCGCCT
>QHZC01000522.1:5965-7548 GCA_003224515.1 Acidobacteriota bacterium | reverse complement strand
AAAACGGAAGTAGTCCTCGTCCGCTTGCGCACCTTTTCGATCGCTCCAAATATGCCCATCAATGCCAACCGGGACCGTCACCGGTTGCGCTTCCGCTGGGGTATTGTTCGGCTCCTTCTCAAGGACTTCCGGCTCGTTGCCGACGGCGAGCTCGAGCATGTTCAGCGTCTCGCCATGGGACGTTTTGGCCCGCAACGGGACGGTGGTCCACCCGTCGGCCCATTTCGGCGGCTCCACTTTGACTTGCTGAATGCCGCCGAGGTTCACCCCTTCTACGGTAATCTCTGCCGTCTGCCCGGCGCGAACGCCGAGCGGAAAAGCTCGCGTCAAGTAAGGGAACACGCCCACATGTAAGCGATAGAAATAGCCTCCGCCTCCTTCACGATCACGATCACTGATCGAAATCGCGTACATGCCGTCCGACGGCAGCTTGAACGTCAGGACGGAGTCCGGCTGCGGGGAATAGTCTCCAGCCTTTGCCAGGAGCTGTCCTGCCGCGCCGCGGAGGACGAGCAAAGACTTGAGCCTCGACATCAGTCGGGACGCCACGGCCTGAAACACCACTTCCTCGCCCGCTCGTCCTTCGAAGCGATAAGTGTCCGCATCCCCCGGCTTTGCGATGGTTCCCACGAGAGTGGCCGGCAGTGCGACCCCCCGCGCCTCGGCGGGGGAGTCGTTGGTCTCCTTCTTGTCGACTTCAGGAAACTCTCCTACATCGAAGACGCCCATGTTTGAGCTCCCGAGCGGCGTCTCGATGCGAAACGAGTGAATGCCCGGCTGCGCGTCGGGTGAAACGGTCACTTCCAGTGTGGCCTCTTGCTTGCGCCCCTGCGCGACGATGGCTCCCAAATCGACACCGGGACGGGCCTTTCTCGTCTCCTCTGGGAGGTCGATCACCTGACGGACCTTGGCGTTGATCCCGGGGCCGTCGAAGAAAACGAAGTTGGCGCCGGCGAGATTCCTACCCTCCACAGTAAACGTCTTCGTCGATCCCCTCTGGAGCCCGGCTGGGCGCACGCTCGAAACCGTCGGCGGAATGGTGGGCTGCGACTGGTCCGTGTATGTTCCCGAAACTTCCTGCTCGCTCGTTGACAAGCCCTGTACCATGGTGGTGCGCGACAAGAGGCCGAAAGCGATGAACGAAAACAGGATGATGACCTTGGTCTTCATGGGCGCACCTCGCCAGGTAAGGGCACGGCTTTAGCCCTACTGAGACCAACGTAGCACGGACCTGTTTTCTCGGGTCCGCAGCTTTTCACGAAACGCAGGCCCGCCAAACCAGGTCTCTGGTACGGGGCTCCAAGGGCGCTTCGCGCCAGCAGCTGCCGGTAGTCGGCCATGTCGTAGACGCTGACCGTCCCATCATAGCGGCCTGCGGCCAGCCGCTTGCCATCGGCGCTGATCGAGAGCGCTGCGACCCAGTCGGACTGATCGGAAAGCACGCTGATTGCGTTCAGCGTGGCCGCGTCGCGCACTCGAATCGACCCGTCGGCCGAGCTCGTAACGATCTCTTTTCCGTCCGGAGACCATACGAGTTGAAGGATGCTGTCCTCATCGGCAATCAAGGATGCGGCAAGTGTTAC
>QHZC01000522.1:0-5959 GCA_003224515.1 Acidobacteriota bacterium | reverse complement strand
GTTTTCCGTCGGGAGAAAATGCGATTGCGACGATCCCCTCTTCCGGCTCGCTCAGAGTGTAGAGGCGCTCGCCCGAACTCACGTCCCAAATCTTCACCGTACGGTCTTGAGATCCCGTCGCCAGCCATTTTCCGTCGAGACTGAAGGCCACGGCAAAGACGGCGTCGATGTGGTCCTTTAGGTTTTTCGACTCCTTGCCAGACTGCACATCCCAAAGCTTCGCTAATTTATCGTAGCTGCCCGTGGCGAGCAGCTTTCCATCCGGGCTAAAAGCGATGGAGTAGATACAGTCTGTGTGGCCCCGGAGAGTGCGGAGAAGCTGATGGGTTTGAACATCCCAAAGCTTGACCTCACCGGCCACGAGCGGGCGACCACCGGCAGCCGCCAGCCATTTCCCATCCGGGCTGAACGCCAGGGAGCGTACCAAATCCCCGTGCCCGGGCAACGTTGCTACAACTTTCCTGGTCCCCGCATCGGTCAGTTGCACTTCCTGGTGGCGGCCGACGGCCAGGAGTTTATCGTCAGGCGAAAACTTGATGGACCCGACAGGGGAGACGACGGGTACCTGCGGTCTGATGTCAGGAATAGTCATGTTCGGTGCCGGAGGAAGCTCTTCACCCGAAGCCGGCCCTTTCGCGCCTGCGTCAATCCATCGACGAATCATCTCGATCTCGGTGTCGCTGAGGGGGGTGCTGTTGAACGGCATTCGGGGTTGAAGCTTGCCCTCCAGCATCAGAACGATTCGGCTCTCGCTGCCCTTGCCGGGAACAATCGCCGGGCCGTGCGCCCCGCCCTTCATGAGACTTCCGTAGGAGTCCATAACCAGGTCGCCCATCTTCGCAGCCCGGCTATGGCAAGCGAGACATTTCTGCTGAAGGATAGGTAACACTTCTCGGGCGTAACTCGGAGCAGGTTGCGCCGTGGAGATGGTGATAAACAGGGCAAAGAAAGCTGCGTGCATAACCTCGATCCGTCGCCGGGCACCCCCAAGGAGCCCTACAGGCCTCCGACCTTCGGCACCTGCAGAGGTAGGCCTTGTGTTGGCCCTAATAGTTGAACATGAATTCCTTGCTCGTCAAAACCGCCCACATCAGGTCCTCGAGCGCGGCGCGGCGGGGATCGGCCGAGGAGCCTGCTGCGGCGCTTCTCCACTCCGCGGTTAAGTTCTCGACGATCGCGCGGCGCTCACCTTGCCGCGGATGACGGCTGAGGGCCGCGAGAAAGACGTAGTCCACCACCTGATCATCCGCCATCCCGAGCTTCAACAGCATGTCCACGACGCTTCCCGGCGCTCGCAACTTGTCGTTCAGCGTGGCGCCATTGATCGCGTGCAAAGCTTGCGTGATGGTAGGCACCGAGGAGCGCTCGCTCTCCCGCGTCTGCTCGCGCGGCGGGCGGCCGAAAGCCGTCAGGAAGTAGTTTTGCACCGCCGTATCCGGCAATTGCAGCGCGCGCATTCCCAAAGGATACCCTTCGAACTTTTCCGGAACTTCCGTCACCTGGGAAAGCGCGTCGAGCAGGACTTCAGCCGGCAAGCGCCGGATGAGGTAGTGCGAATCATACTTCTCATCCCGCACGTTATAGGAATTGGCCACGGAAGACGCCTGGTAGGTCGCCGAGTTCAAGATGGTGCGAATCAGGTGGTTGACGTCGAATCCATGGCCGACGAAATCCTTGACCAGCGCGTTAAGCAGCTCTTCGTTGGTCGGAGGATTGGTGTTCCGCATATCGTCCACCGGCTCGATCAGGCCGCGTCCCATGAAATTGCGCCAAACGCGGTTGACCAGGGCTCGCGCGAAATAAGGATTCTCCCGAGACGTCAGCCACTCGGCGAAATACTCCCGGCGGTCCCGCGGCGAGTCGAGCGGGAGACTATCGGCCTCAAGAGGCTTGGGAGCCAGCGGCCGGCTGAACCGGTCGTCGGTGTACTGCCCGGTGTAGCCGTTATAGACTGTCACGTCGCGGAAGATGGCCCCGACGCCTGGCTTGTTTCCGGCAGGCTTGTCCATCTTCAGCCGCACACGAGCGAACAGGTTGGCCATCCCGTAGTAGTCTTTCTGCGTCCACTCGGCCAGCGGATGATTGTGGCAATGCGCGCAACTGATGTTGATCCCCAGGAAGGCCTGGGTCACGTTTTCGGCGATATCGATGGGGAGGCGATGAATCAAACTGGTCCCAGGGTTTGTTGCGGGCAACGCCCTGCCGGATCCAGTTGGAGTACGCCCACATCGCGTCGGGAGAAAGCTTGTTGCTCGAAACGAGCAGCAGGTCCGACCACTTGTAGGCCCAGTAGTCGACAAACTCGGGACTGGCAATGAGCTGGTCGATCAGCCGCGCGCGCTTGTTAGGCGAAGAGTCTCTGAGGAACTCCTCCACCTCGCCCGGGCGCGGGAGAATCCCGGCAGCGTCCAGATAGGCGCGGCGAAGGAGCTCGACATCCGTGGTTGGCCGGGAGGGCGGAATGTGCAGCGTCTTCAGATGAGAGAGGACAAAGTTGTCGATGTAGTTATTCCGCGGCGCACGTCGAAAGACGGCTTCATCGACCGCGTATGGGTAGGGGATGCGCAAGCGAGCGAAGGTGCCCCGGCTCAGATACCAGACAGTGACCGGGGTCTCTCCATATCCCTGCATAGTGACCAGTCCCCTGTCGTCCACGGTCGCCACACTCTCATCGGCGCTTGAGTACTTCGCCCAACGCGTGACATCTTCGCTGTGCCCGTCCGAGAATTTGGCCGTGACAAGGAGTTGCTGCCGCGCTCCGGGAAGAAGAGACGCTTCGCGCGGAAGCACCTCCAAGCCCACAATGCGCGGGTCCGTGGGCTTTGGCGGAGGCATCCCCGCCGCGATCCATCCGGCGATGACTTGATATTCGAGCGACCCGACCGGGAAACGCTGCCCGCCGTTGTGCGGCAGAGTGAGCGTGGGCTTGAGGAGAATCAGGCTGTGGGCTGGCTCCATCCTCTCCGTCCGTCGGGCATCCGCCTGCCGCGTCAGCGTCAGGTAGTCGGTCTCGGGATCGAAGCCTCGCAAGGTCAGCTTGAAGCCGTTCTTGCCGGCTGCCGCGCCGTGGCAGGGGCCGGAATTGCACCCGGCTTTGGTCATTACCGGGAGAACGTTATTGCGGAAACTCCATGGAAACGGGGCGGCAAAGCTCCTGACCTCTACCGGAGCGCTCGCCTGGCGCCCCTCATAGGTAGCGGCCACAGTTGCGCGCCCATCGGATTGTGGGTGAGCAAAGGCTTGCTGGTCGACCAGTGCAATCCGCAAGTCCGACGAGGACAGCCGAGCCTTCGACGTCAGGTCCTCCTGGTGACCGTCGGCAAACGTGCCTTCCACCACCAGCCTCTGCGTGAAGCGCGGGCTGACGAGCGAAATCGAGGCCGGGAGAATCCTGATGCCGACTAGGAGCGCCCGCTTCGACCTGGCAGGCGTCGTCACCGGACGGAAAGGCATGGCCGGCGACCCGGGCGAGTTCAGTGGGTCCGTCTTGTGATAGGGCGCCGGCTGAGAGGCATTCTGGCCCGCGGACAGTCCGGGTCGTGCCGCGCCGGCGATGGCAAGCAGGACAAGCGAGGAGATGAATGCGAACAGAGCCAACTCGTGAGTGCGATCTTTCATCGTGCCGTAGGGCGCCTCGGCCGACGCAGACCCTTTGGGTTTGCCTCGGAAGCGAATCATTCAAGCACCACCCGCCCGAAGGTCTGCGCCATCCAATCACCGAGCAGTATTACCACCTCAGGCCAACAGCTCGTCGATCGGATCGAACCCGTGGTCCACGAGTCGAACGACTCTTCCCTCGGGAGCTTTGAGTTCGAGGTCGATCGGCAGACCCAAGGCCTTGTAGACCGTTGCGGCAACATGGCTGGGGGTCACCGGCCGATCTTTAGTCGCCGATCCGATATCGTCGGAGGAACCGACGACCTGTCCCGCGTTGATCGCGCCGCCGGCAAGCACGATGGTCCAGCACTGGGGCCAGTGGTCTCGCCCGCCGGCCGGGTTGATCTTCGGCGTCCGCCCAAACTCGCCCGTGGCCAGCACCAAGGTGTTCTTGAGCAGCCCGCTCGCGTGCAAGTCCTCGAGCAGCGAGCTGTAAGCGTTGTCAAACATCGGACCGATCAGCTCGGCGTAACAAGTGATGGGGCTGAAGGGCGCCGAGCCGTGAATGTCCCAGGTGATTTCATTGAAGACAGTATCGAACATGTTGACGGTCACGAACCGGGCGTCGCGTTCGATCAGGCGTCGCGCCAGCAGGCAGCCCTGGCCGAAGCGGTTCATTCCGTATTTCTTGCGGACGTCTTCCGACTCCTGGGTCAAGTCGAAAGCTTCCCGAGCCTTCGCCGAGGTCATCAGGGTATAGGCCTGGTGAAAGGTGGAGTCCATCAGCCGCGCATCCTGGCTCGACTCAAAGTATTTCACCGACTCATCGATGGCGTTGCGCCAGTTGCGGCGCCGGTCCACGCGCAGGGCGGCAATGTAGTCCGGAGGGAGCAGATCGGGCACCTTGAAGTTCGGGTCGGAGGGGTCGCCGTTGAGAACGAATGGGTCATACGCCTTGCCCAAAAAGCCCGGCGTGTCCCCGTGGGGCAAATTGCCTCCGAGCTGGCCGATGGGGATGGGAATCAGGACGTTGGGGGGAACGTCGCCTCGCGCTCCTTTCAGCTTGTTGAGCACACAACCGTAGTTCGGAGACTCGAGTCCGCCCTGAAAAAGCCGGCCGGTCTGCATCATCTGGCACCCGGTGTCGTGCACGGCGGCGCCGGTGTGATAGACCGAGCGCAGGAGCGCAAACTTGTCGGCGTGCCTCGCCATGCGAGGGAAGATCTCGCAGATCTCGATCCCCGGAACATTGGTGCGAATCGCCTTGTAGGGCCCGCGGATGGAATCAGGCGCCTGGGGCTTCATATCCCAGGTGTCAAGCTGGCTTGGACCGCCCACCAGCATCAGTTGAATGCAGTTGATCTCCTTTTCCGGCACGACGGCCCCGAGCGCTTTTAGCCCGAAGAAGTCGGGCAGCGTCAACCCCAGCATCGCGATTGTGCCCGCGTGCAGGAAATCGCGGCGCGTGACCCCGTCGCAAAAATGCACCGCGCGATCAGCATCCAGCTTGATCATGACTCGTGCCCCATCCGGCTGCAGCGCCTTCCCAAATCAGGGCTGTTTGCGTTCAGGTTTTTCAATCGATCGATTTGACTTGAAGAGACACAACACGGGTTGTTAGATTTGGCCCGTTTTGATCCTTTCACTGGGCCCTGTCTTAGTCAAACTCATGATCCTCGGCCCCGGCAGCAGTTTCTTATCCCGGTGGGAGGTGGTTGTCAAGTAGGTGGATACTGTATGTCTCTCACGGGCACCAACACGGGCATGCACTACAACAAAGTAAGGCGGAGAGCTTGCGACGGATCGGCTGTCCATACTGAAAATGCTATCCGGCGCGAACGCCTTTGAAATCAGCGAGATCCAAGAATAAAGTAATGCAAGCCGGTCCTACCAGGTCCAACCAAAGCGATCCAGAATATGACCTCAATGATCTTTCGTTGGGATCCAGACGTTCACGTTCCGACATGTGCGCCCGATATGGCGACCGTGAGGAACTCACCAGCATGGATTGTAAAGATAGGTTTCACTTGATGACCTCGAGTGATTCTAACGCTAGCCGGATAGACGAACTTAATCGTGTCTCGCTACAACTGGGACAAGCCTGCGTTAAATACGCCGTCAGTTGAAAAGTGTCACTCATTTAGTGCTCGGAGTAATAAAATGAGGGTCAGGATGAAAGGATGAAGCAAAACCTCACGATTGGACCAATTTTGGCGCTGATCACTGGCACGGTCGTTTCCGTTCATGCTGGTCGCGCCAACGCGCCTGCGATCTCCCAGGTCACGCTCTTGCGTACACCAAACCAAGGCATTCAACCGCAAACCGTGCTCGACCGCGATGGCGTGCTGCACATGATCTATGT
>QHZC01000519.1 GCA_003224515.1 Acidobacteriota bacterium | reverse complement strand
CTCCCGGCAATCTTCGATCAGACGACCATTGACATTTCTGCCGGCGACTACACGTTCCGGGCTACCGGCTCCGTCCAAAAGTTCGATGGCTACCTCCGTGTTTATCAGATGCCCGCGTCGATCGCCGATCGCGAGGACGATGAAAAGGATGATGAAGGCGAAGGCCGGGCACTTCCCCAGGTCACGGAAGGACAGAGCCTTCGCATGGACAAGATTCGCCCGGACCAGCACTTCACCGAACCGCCGCCGCGATTCAACGACGCCACCTTGGTTAAGGAGCTCGAGGAAGACGGCATCGGGCGGCCCTCGACTTACGCTTCCATCATTTCAACGATCGTCGAGCGCGAATACGTTACCAAGAACCAAGGACGTTTTTCGCCCACCATGCTCGGCGAGCGTGTCAGTGTGCTTCTGATCAAAAGTTTCGAAGACATCTTTGACGTCACGTTTACCGCGCGACTCGAAGAGGAACTCGACGAAATCGAAGAAGGCAAGCTGCCTTGGCGCGAAGCCGTCAAAGAGTTCTGGGAAAAATTCGTCCTTGACCTCGACAAGGCCGATGACGAGATGCTTTCCTACAAGGCCGGCATTCCCACGGGGAAGAAGTGCGAAAAGTGCGGCCAGGGCGAATTGCTCGAGCGCATCAGCCGCCACGGTTTCTTTCTAGGCTGTTCGCGCTATCCCGAATGTGATTTCATTCAGGACCTCTCCCCTGAACTTCCCGAAGAGACCAGCGGCGAACCCAAAATCGAGTATTGCGACAATTGCGGCAAGGAGATGGCCATCAAGCGCGGTCGCTTCGGCACGTTCCTCGCCTGCACCGGTTACCCGGACTGCAAGACCACACGCCGCCTTGTCCAGGGCACGCGCATCGCTCACCAGCCCGATGAGCCTCTCGCCGAACTGTGTACGTTATGTGGCAAGAATCTGGTGAAGAAAAGCGGGCGCTTCGGCGAATTCATCGGCTGCTCCGGCTACCCGAAGTGCAAGTACACGCGCCCGATCACCATGGGCATTAAATGCCCGAAATGCAACGAAGGTGAATTCGTGCGCCGCGGCAGCGCGGGAAAAGGCGGCCGCGGCCGCCCACGAGTGTTCTACGGCTGTTCTCGTTACCCGCATTACGATTTCACCACGCCCCACCTGCCCCTCGCGGAATCGTGTCCGAAGTGCGGCGCGCCGTTCATCGTCGAGAAGCGCACCAAGACCGGTGTCGTACGCGCCTGCCTCAAAGAGGGCTGCGACTGGGAGATACTTGTTCCCGAAGCCCAGCCGCAAGCTCAGCCGGAGGAAGCTCCGGTGCCCGTGGCAGCCAAGTCCTGAGCCCGCTGCATTTAAAGAAACAGTGCCGTGATTCCTCTTTCCGTGGATTTGTTCGCGCCTATACTGTACTTGGGTCTCTCCCCGGGAGCGGTAACGGCGAATGAAAGAAGTCATTGCGAAATATCTTGAATACCTTCAGTCGGTGAAGAATTCCTCGCTGCATACGATTCTGAACTACCGCAGGGACCTCGAACAATTTCTTGCGTATCTATCGCCGCCGGGGACCCGGGCTCCTGAACTCACTGGCGTCACTCACACCATAATTCGTGAATTTGTCGCGCATCTCCACGATCACGGCCTCGCCAAGAGCTCCATCGCGCGGAAACTAGCGGCCCTGCGCTCGTTCTTCAAATACTGCGTGCGCGAAGGCCGCCTGAAGGAAAACCCGGCGCGTCTCGTTCCCACGCCGAAGTTGCCGAAGCGCATCCCTTCGGTTCTGTCCGCGGAAGAAATGAACGACTTCCTCAATCAGCTGGGCGGGATGGGACCAGCTGCGTCCGGTCTCCGGGGGACTTCTAAAAAAGACCTATTGCTTCCACCGGCTTCCGCCGTGAATCTGCCAGGCAGGAAGAGTCATTCCGCTCCGGCCGAAGAAGGCTTGCTCCTCCGCCGCGACCGGGCATTGCTGGAACTTCTTTACGCCGCGGGCCTGCGCGTCAGCGAACTTACCGGCCTCAATCTTGCCGATATGGAGCAAAAAGAACGCATTCTCCGCGTCCGCGGCAAGGGTAGCAAGGAACGTATCGTTCCTTATGGGGCTAAGGCCCAGGAAGCGCTGGAAAAATACTGGCCTCTGCGCGAACAGCTCCGGGAGCAAACCTATCCCACGAGTAGCAGGCAGGGGCCGCACGCCGAAGCGGTCTTCCTGAATTATTCTGGCCGGCGCCTTACGCAGCGCTCCGTCGGGCGAATCGTCAAAAAATACGTTCGCATCGCCAATGTCAACTGGGACCTGCATCCGCATTCGATGCGTCACGCGTTTGCGACGCATCTGCTCGCCGACGGTGCCGATCTTCGCGCCATTCAGGAACTTCTCGGCCATCAATCACTCTCCACCACACAGAAATACACGCACGCCTCCATCCGCCAACTGATGGACATTTACGACAAGGCACACCCGCACGCCTGATTCTTGCATCTATTCAAGTTTGCCGATTCGGAAGGCTGAGTTACCCTGGGGAGCCCTCAAAACTTTGAACATGCGACTAGGTACTGCATTCTCGATCGCGTTTTGCTTGCTCGCGTGTCCGGCCTTGCCGCTGCCGGCAAGAGCTCAAGGGAACTACGAAATCCAGGTGTATCCGTACGAAACCGTCGAGCCTCATCACACGATGGTGGAGCTCCATTCCAATGTCACGCTTCAGGGCTCCAAATCTAGTGATGACGGCACGCTTCCCACGAACCATCAGTTGCACGAAACCATCGAGATTACCCATGGTTTTAACAACTGGTTTGAGACTGGCTTTTACATTTTCACCTCCGCGAAGAACGGCCAGGGTTGGGATTACGTTGGCAGCCACATCCGCCCCCGGGTGCGCGTTCCTCCTAAGTGGCGCTGGCCCGTCGGCATCAGCCTTTCGAACGAAATCGGCTGGCAGAGCCGCCGGTATTCCGCGGACACCTGGACGTGGGAGATCCGCCCGATTGTGGATAAACAACTCGGCCGGTGGTATCTCTCCTTCAATCCCACGTTTGACCGGTCCTTCCATGGCCCGGGCGTGAATCAGCGGCTGGTATTCTCTCCCAACTTCAAATTCAGCTACGATTTCACCAAGAAGATCGCGGGCGGCATCGAGTACTACGGCTCGCTGGGTCCGGTCACGGGCTTCGACCCGGTCAGCCAGCAGCAACAGCAAATCCTCCCC
>QHZC01000015.1 GCA_003224515.1 Acidobacteriota bacterium | reverse complement strand
GGCGGTATCGCCATAATCAAACTGCATTTGATCGGGTTGCGGGGATTCGCCCGGTGAAGCAGCGCTGGAGCTTTTTCAGCCTGCGGTGGTCGTATCAACTCGGCGCTGTCGCGGGGATCGTTTTGCTTGCGACCGCGGTGTTTGTTCTGCGCTCAAGCCCCCCGGGAAATGACGGGCCGTCGTGGGATGTTGTTCGTCTGGAAGGCACACCTCGGGTTGGATGGCATTCTGTCGGCGAGAAATCGGGGCTGGGAAAACTGAGAATTGGCCAAACCCTTGTGACCGATAGTTACTCGCGGGCTACCATCACGCTCGATGAAACGGGCCGCGTTGAGGTCGACGCCGGATCGCGTCTCCGACTGGTTGCCAATGGTCCGGGCCGGAAGCGGCTGTCTCTCGAGCGCGGCACCATTCACGCCACCATCTGGGCGCCTCCGGGCGAGTTTGTAGTGGATACTCCTTCCGCCGTGGCCGTGGATCTCGGCTGCGTCTACACGCTGCAGGTGGACGATTCCGGTGCCGGCGTATTGCGTACCACCATGGGCTGGGTGGGCTTCAAACTCAACGGTCACGAATCCTTCATTCCCGCTGGCGCTATCTGTCAGACCCGTCCGAAGATCGGCCCGGGCACGCCTTACTTTGAGGAAGCTACCGCTTCGTTTAAGGGCGCCTTGTCGAAATTTGATTTTGCCTCCATCACGCCTGTGGAACGTACCGCCCTGCTTGGCATCGTCCTCGCGGACGCGCGCAAGAGCGACGCTCTCACGCTCTGGCATTTGCTCTCCCGCGTCAGCGAAGCGGATCGGCCTGGCGTCTATGACCGCCTCGCTGCGCTTGCTCCGCCCCCCGCGGACGTCACTCGCGATGGCATCCTGCGCCTCGACCGGCCGATGTTGGACGCCTGGTGGAGCTCCTTCGGCTTCGGCGATATCTACTTGTGGCGCACCTACGAGCGTGACTGGTCGCAGCGCCCGCCCAACGCCAAGTGAATTGTGTCCCATGGGGAAGCGTTGTGTCCTTCTTCGGCAGACCTCGACGAGATCCTTCTCCGATTCTTGCTGCCTGCCTTCACCCCATGATTGTTAACAGAGTTCTCATTTTGCGCGTCTTGCCTTCTGTAGTTAATAAATTCGGAAGGAGATTCACACGGCCATGCGACCCCAACTGATTCGTTCATCGAGATTCGCCGTCGTACTCCTGGCAATCTTGCCGTGCTTCGCAACCCTTGTTCAGGCAGGGCCGCCGCTCATTTGTCACCCCATTGAAATTGGCCAGGCAAAGTCCTTGCCCTGGATCAGCCACAACTGGAACCTCAACGGAAGCGAAAATTTCGACACGAAGAACCTCGTCAGGGATACGCTCGAAATTCTGAGACCGAACACCCCTGTCCTCGTTCGAATGGAGACGCTTCGTCGGGCCACGCTCTACGCCGGCAAAGACCCTGTCGCCGCGAAGGAACTCCTCGCTCGCCTCCATGCCCGCGCGACTTCCGCGGAATCCTCCGGCCATGCCGACGCGCTGGCCTGGTTTGACGTTGGCTATCTCACCGAAACATACAAACAATGGATTGGCCAAAGCTGGATGCGTGTCAGCAAAGACGGGCACAATCCAGCCACGGGCGTCGATGGCTACGCGCTTGTGAAAAAGGCGATCGGCCTGCGTGGCTCGGACCCACAGATGGAATTTGCCGCCGCGTTGCTCACTCTCTCTGGTCCACAAGAGGAACACCACCAGCACGCACTGAATACCATCGGGGGAGCAAAAACCGATCCGCTCCTGGCGCAAAACCTCGCAACGCGCTTCATTGGACCGCAGAGCCAAACTATGTCGGAAATGCTCGCCAGAAACTCAGCGGCAAACTGAGGCGAATCCCAGAAAACACAATGAGTCCGTTATAGCGCATAGGGGTGCAGCCTTTACCTGAGCAAAGCGAAGGAATGCCGCGCCCCTACCGGCTACGATCAAGCCTCGGACAGCGTTTGGGTTGCAAATGGCGCTCTTGACATCTACTAGCAACTCAGGCATAAATGATACAGCTGCGGTTGCGGCGACACGTGGCGATTTAGGGCAACTTGCTCCACGTAAAAAACTGCTAAAGAGCTTTTCGAGTTTCCCAGAAGATTTTCTGAGACCCTCCAAGCACTTTGGCACGGAGGGTTTTTCGTTTCTCCCCTCCCTGCTGCCCTAATCGAATTCCACGCTCTGGACGGTTGTCATCCTAAGCGCGCCTTTTGCGCTCCGGGTGAGTTTGCTGAGCGAAGGATCTCAACCGATCCGGCTGCTCGCTCTTGAATTTGTAAAGCTGGGCGTTTGCCGGAGCAGGTCAGCGTCAGACTCATTCGGGGCCAGCGCTCTCTGAGAGGTGAATCACAATGTTTGTTAACTACGAACTTCGATGCCGCGAATGCCAGAAGACCTGGGGCAACGTCCCCCGCTCGTTCTGTGAGGATTGCTTCTCCCCTCTCGAAGTCGCCTACGATTACGATTCCCTCAAGAAAATTGCCAGCCGCGAGAAACTCGTCGGCCGAGCCTTCAACATGTGGCGCTATTCGGAGTTGCTTCCTCTCCCCGAAGATTTCAGTGTTCCAAACGCCGTTGGCGGCACGCCGCTGGTCGCCGCACATAAGCTCGCCTCCAAATGGGGCCTGAAAAATCTCTATTTCAAAAACGACGCCGTCTGCTTCCCTTCGCTGTCCTTCAAGGACCGCGTCGTCGCCACCGCGCTAGCCGCTGCGCGCCGCTTCAATTTCACCACCGTCGGTTGCTCCTCCACCGGCAATCTCGCCAACGCCGTTGCCGCGCAAGCTGCGCAGCAAGGTTTCGACGCCTGCGTATTCATTCCCGCCGACCTCGAGCCCGCCAAGGTGCTCAACACCGCGGTCTATGGCGCACGCATCGTGCGCATCAACGGCAACTACGATCATGTGAATCGCCTCTGCGCGCAAGTCGCGGACCGCTTCCAGTGGGGCCTCGTCAACGTCAACCTGCGCCCATATTATTCCGAAGGCTCGAAAACGCACGGCTATGAAATCGCCGAGCAGCTCGTTCCCATGGCGGGCGGCTCGCTCATCACCAAAATCGCGAAAGCATTCCGCGAACTGGTCACACTCGGCTGGGTCGAACCAAAAGCGGTAAGATTCTTCGGCGCACAAGCAACCGGCTGCTCGCCGATTTCAGATGGCGTGAAGCGCAACCTTGCTCGCTTCGAGCCGCAGAAGCCCAATACCATCGCGCGCTCGCTCGCCATCGGCAATCCCGCCGACGGCCCTTTCGCAATGAAGCAGATTCGCCAATCCGGCGGCTGGGCCGAAGACGTCTCCGATCCCGAGATCGTGGCCGCCATCAAGCTGCTCGCCGAAACCGAAGGCATCTTCACCGAAACCGCGGGCGGCGTGACCACCGGGGTCACGCAAAAACTGATCGCCCAGGGACGCCTTCGACCGCATGAAACCACCGTCGTTTGCATCACCGGCAACGGCTTGAAGACCACCGACGCCATCGCCGCCGAATTCCCATCCACCGAAGCTATAGCCCCGCGCCTCGAGGCCTTCGAGGCTTACCTCGATGCGCAACTCGGCACAGCCGCGGCGAGTGCCAAAGCATAGGCGGCGAAGGAAAAATCACACACAGTTTTGTTCTTTATTCTTTTGTTTACTGAAAGCTTAGAACCGATTCGATACCAAGGAGATTCAAGGATGCCAGTGACGATAGAAATCCCAACGGCCTTTCGTCGCTTCACGGACGGCGCGCCGAAAGTAGACTGTAGCGCGGCCACGATCGCCGAAGCCCTCAACGAGCTTACATCGCGCTTCCCCGATCTGGGGCGCCACGTCCGCGACGACCAGGGCCAGATCCGCCAATTCCTCAATGTCTACCTCAATGAAGAAGACATCCGCTTCCTCGGGGGCGAATCCTGCTCCCTCAAGGAAGGCGATCGTGTTCTGCTCGTCCCCTCGATTGCAGGGGGATCTACTTGCTAGGACCGGGTCTAGAGTTGGGACGCAGGCAACAGACTCCGACCTCTGTCGGAGCCGCGTCCTTCACGTCCCGCCTGCGGCTCGGACCGCTAGCAGCGGAGTCGCGCCCGCCATTTTTACGTTGCCGAACCAGACAGCCTCTTTTTCGGTTGAATCCAGATCATTTCCGAGAATTCAGGAAACATTTCGCACCCCGTGTCTCCTTTCCTACTAAGCAGCACCAGGAATCTGCCCGTGCATAAAGCCATTCATTTTTTCGCTCTCGCCGTTTTGTTCGCACCTCTAACTCAGGGCCAATCCAAAAAGATCGAAGTCACCAGCCGCCCAGATCACCCTTTCTTGGTCGACTTCCCTTCCGGCAGCCAGCTCAGCCTCCATTTGCGCTCCGGAGACTTTCGCATCGTCGGCCACGATGACAACAAGGTCTCCGTCAGAGTGGATGCCAAGGACCCTGAAAAAGCCAGGGAAGTCAAAGTCCGCTTTGAGCGCCTGGACAACTCCGCCAAACTGAACGTTTCAGGTGGCCCCAAGAACAACATTCAAATCACCATTGAAGTCCCGCGTGCTACTGGCCTTTTTGTTCGGATGCTTGCAGGACAGCTCGAAGTCACTGACATCCGGGGAGACAAAGATGTTCAACTTCACGCCGGCGAGTTGATCGTCGGCGTCGGCGATCCCGCCGACTATTCCCATGTACAGGCTTCGGTAAGTACGGGGGGCATCGAGGCCGAACCGTTTGGGGAATCTCACGGCGGTCTCTTCCGCTCCTTCCACAAGGAAGGCAACGGCAAATACAAACTCCAGGCCCATGTAGGCGCCGACGACCTTACCCTGCGGTAAGCCGGGCCCCTTCCAAATCTCGAGAAGAATGGCGCAACATTCCG
>QHZC01000518.1 GCA_003224515.1 Acidobacteriota bacterium | reverse complement strand
GCATAGAGCTGCTTCGCGGGACCGAGCGTAGCTACGTGCCTCTGAGGATCTAGATGAATCCTTTCCTTGGTCACTGGATCGTAAGTGTTCACGTAATAGATAGGGTGCTCGGGGTTATGCGTCCAAGGCAAATGCTGCTCCTTATACGACCGGCCTTCACTATCTCGTGCAATGCGATCCTCGGCAGTCCGGGTTATCTTCGTGCCATCGGCCAATGTTTGCGTGAGCGTCGTGACTTCGATCGCGGTAAACGGTTGCCCATGGCGCCGACTGATTCCTATCTCGATTGGCATTGCGATCAGGCCGGTCTGCGCCGCCGTGCCTGTCCAAAGCGACAGGACCAAGAAAAGGCCAACGAGTACGCGTTCGGTAGGTTGCAGATTAGCAAGAAGAATGACGAACGTGCGCTTCATATTCTTTTCACTCCTTTTCTGAAGACTGAAAGTTTTCCCGCCGCTCGCCCTCGCCGAAACATATCACTCACAAATCAAGGATCGTTATTGACCGAAGGGGGAAACCATCCTGATCTGGAATGCTTTGATCACCCTCCAAGGCCTAGATGCTCGGGATCGGTTGTATTCGGTGCAGTCAGATCGTCGTATCGCTTGCCAACCAGTTCTTCACGTTGATACCCAACAAGTTGGCAGAAACTGCCCGCCGACTGCACGTCCACTGAAGCTGAAGCTCGTTGGAGGCACACTCTCGTGCATGGGAGTAATAGTTCTTATCGGTCGAAAGCCTCGGATCGGAGTTGGCAGGTGCGTTTTGTGCTTAGCTGCCCAGGAGCATGGCGGGAGCGCCATCGGTCGCGATTAGCCTTTTAGCCTCCCCTCGTACAAAGATGCGGTCGATTTCGATTCTGCTCCAGCTGGCTGGGAGAGATGCAGGATATTTTCGCCAATCGCCCTCAGAGATGCGGAGGCCCGTAAATCCAAGCATGACGGTTTGCAGCAGGGATCCGTAATTGGTCAAAAAACAGCCATAATCTTGTGATGGCCCTTCCCGAATCATGCCAAAGGGCTCGAGCCAAACATTTCTCCAGGACTGATGAAAAAGTTCGAGGGCTCGGCGTTTCTCACCCAAAAAGGCGGCGGTTGCCGAAATGGCTGCCTCTGCAAACCCAATCGGGATTTCCGCGCCCAACGACGAAGCCTCTCTCTCTCGGCGGATTGTTTCTTCGAATGCGTGAGTTCTTCTCAAAAGCTCGATATCGATGGGAATATCGTGAACCGTCAAAAAATCCATTTGGCCCGTAGAATAGGATTTGCTCGACGGAGGCGGCGGATTGTCGTAAGGCTGAACGATCTTTTTGGAATCGTCGATGGGCAGGACCAAGGCATCGCGAACCGTGCTCCAGGAAGTCGGCGCGTGCGCCCCAACCATTTGGGCGCATCGAATGGAGGCGGTAAGCACCATTTTGCAGACCAAATTCATATACGATACGTTGCTAATGTTCGGCACGTCTTCATCAGGACCCATGACGTGTCGAATTTCGAATCCTCGCTCCGAGTAAACTCCACGACTTTCAATCCACTCGGCCACAGCTTTGAGAACCGGCCAAGTGCCTTCCGGCAAGAAACCTAAGTCATTGGTGGCGAGCTGATATTCCCAAAATCCAAGAGCGACGTCAGCTGTGACGTGTTGCTCGCCCCAGCCGGTGCCAGCAAATGTGGGGGTCGTTTCAAACCCACCAATAGGGGCGGCCTCCCACGGAAACTGAGCACCACGGTAACCATAGAGAGCTGCCTGGCGCTTTGCATAGTCAAGCGCGCGAACCCGGTATTCTAGTAGGGACCGCGCTGCTTCGGGTGCGGTCAAGATTACCGGTAGCAACGACCAAGTTTCTGTATCCCAGAAACTGTGACCGTAATAGTAGGAAAATTGAGATAAGCCAAAGGGCGGCATGCCCGTGCGCGTCGAGGCATGCACACTTGACTGGATGTAGAAGAATGCTGCATCCAGCACACGCTGAGCATCGGAGTCTCCGATTACTTTGACTCGCGATTTCCAAAGGTCGGCCCATGCTGCGCGGCTTTCGCTGCGCAGGGTCTCAAATCCTAGTTGCCTTCCCCAGTTCGCAAGCCGAATGGCTTCCAGGGGAGGTTCGGGGTGATAGAGCTCCGAAATCAATGCTGCGATCGTCTGAAAGCGTACAGGCTGACCACTCTGCGCCCTCACCCGATAGGTTCGCGTCGAGCCAGCCTCCGTCACAAAGGCTTCCTGTCTTCGAACCGACTCACCTGGCGTTAGGATCGACAGCGCGACGCCCAGCTTGCTAAGGTGGCCCTCACTCTCGAATCCGCTCACGAGGTCAATCTCGGTGCGCTCGGGCGCCTGAGTCAGGTAGGTACTAGCAGGCACTCCGCTGTTGTCAATGCGCACAACGAACTCGATTTCGGTGTCCGCCGAGGGCGTGAGACGAATCTCTTGACAGAGCAAGGATGGGACTGACCGGCAAGCATACTGCAGCACTTCGATAGCAAGCCGCACGCCCGTCCCTGGAGCAAAAACCAGCTCGGTAAGAAGTTCGCCACATTTCATATCGAGGGTTTGGCGCCGAGTTTTCAGCAAGTCTGGATGCTTTAGCAGACTGATTTCGTTAACGCGGATATCGGTTTCAAACGGGTATGGTGCGGGCGAGAGGCTTTCCACTCGAAACGGGATATGAGCGAAAACAAAGCCGCTGACGCATGTCTGTGCCCTCGCAAGAGGATTCGGTCCCGGGCGAATCCCAATCAAGCCATTACCCAGGTAAGCCGGGTCGAAAACCTTCGAAAAATCCTCGACAACAAACTTGGGTGGACCGGAGGAATTTTGTTGTTGGGGCGCGGCAGAGAATGCAGTCATTTCTAACGCGTCCCAAATATCCAGTGGAACCGCGGAAACAGCAAGCATGGCCATACAGCGCTTGCCGAGCGACCTTCGGGAAAGTTTCATCAATGAACTCCCTTTGCTAGAGAGTTCTTACCATTGCTGGCTCCAAAAGGCCATCCGCACGTCAGAGGATCCGGAGATGCTGATTGAGTCCCCACAAAAAATGTTCTAATGATGGAGGAGAAGTCACGGAGCAGAAAAAGGGGCTGACCGGCTCTGAGACAAATCGGACAGCCCGCGGTCCGCAATGCGGTCAAGAACAGCTAAAAGGTCAAGCGCAAGCCGACTTGCTGGTTCCGCATGGGCAGGGAAACGTCGGTAATCCGTCCCGGTGTGGACGTGCATGGACCAATCGCATTGCAATTTGTCACGTCGCCACCGGGGTTCGACAGGTTTGCTCGATTCAACGCGTTGAAAACCTCCCAGCGCAATTGTAGTTTCAGGTTTTCCCTGAGCTGGAAATTCTTGTCCAAGGCCCAGTCGGCAGTAAACAACCCCGGTCCGCGCAATGAATTGCGGCTGGCATTCCCGAATGTGAAGGCAGCTGGCTTCGAGTATACTGTCGCATTGAACCAGCAATTAACCGTATGGACGGGAATTGTCCCGCCACCTGGATTGGGACAGGTTCCGCTAAAAGGATTGCCGGTCTTGTCTGGTCGAAGCCCCATATCGAAGCTGTTCAAAGAGCCGGCATCGATGCCCGGCGAGAATGCAAGACCGCTCTCGGCAGTTGTTATTCCGGTCCATTCCCATCCGCCAATGAAGGCATTCAGGACCGACCCAGCGTCCGACGCGAAACGCTGTCCGCGCCCGAATGGCAACAACACCGTATGGCCAAGAGTGAAAACGCTCGCGCGGTCAAAGACCGCCGGCCCATGGTCCACTCTATAGTTGTATTGGTTCGTCGGCGTACCGAACTCGCCGAAATCCAGCGTTTTCGACCACGTGTAACTTGCCAACAGAGAGTAGTTGCGAGAGAAGCGTTTCGTTAACTTGGCTTGCAACGCATTGTAGTCGCTGCTCACGCAATCACATTTGTTGAATATGTCTTGGGTCAGGCCAAATGCGGCAAACAGTGGCTGCCGGGAGGTATTCGAGCCGGGCCCGGGGACCGGCGCGTTGAGGTTCCAGCCTCCGTTAAGGTGACGCCCCACGTTGCCTACATACGCGAGGCTAAGGGTAGCGTCTTTGAACACCACGCGCTCCACGGTCAGATTGTAGGAATCGACGTATGGAATCTTCTGGCCCGTGGGAATACTCGAAGTCCCGATACCGTCAGGCAGCGGCAGTAATCCATTGCTCGGGATCGCCGGGAACACTGGGCCAGGAGGCGCCGTCCCTAGCGAGGGCGCTCCAGAAGTTTGTCCCCCGCTGAACTCAACCGGGAAGAAGGTTGACACCTGATTTTTTAGGCTTTGGTTCACGATGGAAGGATAGACATCAGCTGCCAAGGTGTTGAAGGTCCAGCCAAACGTGCCTGCGAAGTAGCTGCGCCCCCACCCAACTCGAACGACAGTATTGGGATTAAGAGAGTAAGCGATGCCCAAACGCGGGGAGAAATTGTTGTACTGGGTATTCACGCCACCTGACAATGAGATCCCACCCACGCCGGGAATGCGAACGAGGTTATCCGTCACCAGGTATCGGCCGCCTTGCCCCTTGTTCAGGGATTCATCCGCGAACCATGTGTCCCAACGCAACCCATAATTCACAGTCAGCTTGGGCGTCAGGCGCCAGGTGTCTTCGGCGTAGTAGTACATGCTCCATTGCACGTCTTGCTGAGTTGTTGAGATTTGAGCAAACCGGTTGAAGGAAGTTGGAGTGCCGAGAAGGAAAGAAGCCAACCCCAGACCACCAGAAGGACTGCCACCGACATTGAGAGCGGTTACATCGACATTGAATGCATAGACTCCGGCACGATGCTGGTCGCTCGGCAGCCGCTTGTTTCGACGTCGCCGGATGTCGGCGCCCCCCTTGAAGGTGTGGTTTCTAATGATCTTGGTCCAATTCGTCACACCTTGGTATTGGATCTCCTGTTCGTTGAGCGGGCAGTTGCATTGGTAGCCCATCTGAAATCCACCGGAACCGTTAATGTTCAGATCGGGAAGGCCAAAAGTATCCGGCCGGCTCGGGTCGTTGATTCCCGGGATGCCTACTTGTGTGGCAAATTGCTTGGTCTCATCCGGGGCCGATACGAAAACTCGGTACTTGGTGACACCGAATCGAAAGTCGGCGAGCAAGGACGGGCTAAAGTCATAGTTCAATCCACCTACGCCATTCTGATTTCGTACATTTGAGGTTCCCTCGAAGCCCGTGAGCTGCGCACCTCCGGCCGTACCTAGCGCCCCTGAGCTATTCAGGTAGTATCCGCCATAGTTGTAGCGGCCAAAATAGCGCAACTTGGAACTGAAGTAGTGATCCACTCGAAAGACCAGCTGGTTCGTGTTGAATTCCTGCACTCCACTCGTTAAGAAATTGGGAGCTGTTGCGTCCGTCGGAGTCATTTTTGGCAACGGTACGAAGGTGGTGCTAAGCAGATTTGCGGCCTGGGTCGAAATGCGGTTTGTTGGGATGATGTTTGGACACCCGGCCGCAATCGTGCAAAGAGAATTGAAGTTTGCACTTGCGGAGTTTGAAGAAGCAACGAACTGTGTCCGGCCCGTTCCGTCGGGATTGCCCGTAGCGGGGTCATAGATGGGGATATTCAAATCATGCAGGTCCCCGGCGCGCTCGGCCTCAGTCGGTACACGGATTGAAGTTGAACCAGGATTGTGCTACC
>QHZC01000081.1 GCA_003224515.1 Acidobacteriota bacterium | reverse complement strand
TAATATAGAGTTTCCTACCGCATCCTTACCAGCGGGGCTCTGGGTGGATCACTGGCCCCGTCCAACACCGGCCAGAATGGCCCCGTTTTTCGCCGGCGTCGACAAAAGACTGCTTGTATCGCTGTTTGGACCGGCTCCTGGAACACAAGCAGGAACTTTTTCAGTGGCTGCGCCAGAAGTGGGCCGATCTGTTTCAAGCCGAATTCGAAGTGCTGCTTTACGACTTAACGAGCACGTACTTTGAAGGAGAGATGGAAGAGAACCCCAAGGCCCAATACGGTCACAGTCGCGATAAACGGACAGATTGTTTGCAGGTGGTGATTGCGCTGGTGATCACCACCGATGGTTTTCCGTTAGCCTACGAAGTGATGGCCGGCAACACCAGTGACCGTACGACCTTGCGCGGCTTTCTGGACAAAATCGAGAAGACCTACGGGAAAGCGAAAAGGACCTGGGTGATGGAATGTGAAGTACGCAGTTATGTGGAGTTGGCGGACTACGACACGCGTTTTTCGCGGTAATCGCGGAGAATACAGTCCACATAACTTCTTACATCCGGCGGAGCCAACCGATCAGATCTGCCCCGTTGATGAGTAAGCGACCGGCGCGTGGCGGCGCAAGCGTTTCGGGGAACACCTGTGAGAGTGCCTGGCGCTTCAAGTCGATGTCGGCCCGAGCGTAGCGCATCCTGGTGGTGAGGCTCGCGTGGCCAATCCATTGGCTGATCGTCGCGAAGTCGACCCCTTGTTTGAGCAGGTGGATCGCTGTGCTGTGCCTAATGGAGTGTGGATGGATGCGTTTGTTGCGAAGCGTAGCCACCTGACGGCTGGCGACTGTGATGTGCTTGCGCAATAGATATCGAACACCAAACCGAGTGAGTGGTTGACCGCGTGCATTGGTAAAGAGCAGCTCATCGGCAGGGTCAGGCCCCGACGGCCGTGCCGTTTTGATCAGATCGCGCAGTAGTCTGGCAGTGGCGGGCCAAATCGGGCATAGTCGCACCTTGTGGCCCTTACCCTGCAGCCGAACTTGGCACGGAGAATCGAGACGCAAGTCGCGGCGGCGCAAGTTGAGGACCTCCTGAACGCGGGCGCCGGTGTTGAACATCAGAGCGAAAAGTGCGTAATCGCGCCGACCGCTCGGTCGGGGCCGGTCGATGCTTTTGAGCAGGGCGTCGACCTCACCGCTTTCCAAGTACTCGATAGGTGCATCGCGAGCACCACGCCTAAACGGAACCGCGAGAAGCCGCTGTAGGGAGCCAAGGTGCTCAGGCCATTGGACAGTGAGGAACCGCGCAAAGGTGTGGATTGCGCCCAAGCGCGCGTTGCGGGTAGCGATGCCGTTATGTCGATCGGTATCGAGGAACTGCAGAAACTTCACGACACGTTCGGCACTCAGGTCAGCAACTTGCAGCTGTTCGACCCGTCGGCGTGCATCGCGAGCTGCGAACTGCAACAGCAGGACCAGAGCATCGCGATAACCGCTGATTGTGTGTGGACTCATCCCTCGTTGGACCGGCAGATAGTCCTCGAAGAAACGCACGATGCTTTTTCCGAGATCCGTGACACGTGTGGCTTTCATGACGCACCTGCCTGGAGCAAGTGTCTGAAGCCACGCTCGAATCGCTTGCTGGCGTGCGCCAACACAGCCGGCATCCACCGCAAGTAGTAGGCCGTAGATGCAATCGATACATGTCCCATGTACAGCGCAAGCTTTGGCAGGTTCGCTTGGACATCGTCGTGATGCTCATACCAACGCAGGAGAGCCTGGACCGCGAAGCTGTGCCGAATGTCATGGACACGAGGGCAGCGGCCCTCGCTGTTGTGCACGCCTGCGGCATCAAACAGCGCGTGCAGGGATCCGTACATTCCGCTTGGCCGATAGGGACACACTCCATTGCGGCTTCGATGGCACAGAAGTGGCGTGCTTGGACGTATATCCAACTGATGCCCACGGCGGATCCGCAGGTAGCGGCGCAGTTCAGTGTGGGCAGATGGTGACAAGGGGACCCATCGCGATTTATGGAATTTCGACTCTCTAATTCGCAGCACACCGGTCCGCGACTCGATATCACCCAATGTTAATCGCAGCAGTTCGCCACGGCGTATTCCCGTTGTGAACAAGAGGCCTGGGGAGCCATATAAGCGGGGGTACCGCACACCACCGATCTCCGCGAACCCCGTTTCTGGATAACTTTCCAGGCTCGGCAACGCATGGGGTATTGGCCGGGCGAAGGAGGTCGGATTGGGCAGGAAGCAGTTGGGCTCTGACCGTCGCCGATAGCGACAGAAATTGTGCACCACACGCTCGTACGTATGGCGGGAGTTGGGGTGGAGGTGGCAAAACGTGTGACGCCAAAGATCAAAATAGTGCTGGTTGAGGTCGCAAGCGCGTTTGGCGGAGAGAAATCTACGCATCAAACGCAGCACCCACTTTTCCTGCTCGTAGCTGCGGCCGAGCGAACGGAAATGGGTGAGGTAGGCAGCAATCGTTGCATCTAAGCGGGCTAAGGGATCGGTCATATGCATGGCGGCCTCCTAACCCTGAACCTGTGTGGGAACTGGTAACGCCACGTCGCGCAACATGCCTATATCGAGGCGCAGGTACAGGCAGGTGTTGGCGAGGCTTCGATGCCCAAGCAGATCTGCAATCGCCTTGAGACCGACGCCGCGGTTCAGAAGCCGCATCGCAAACGCATGTCGCAGGCTGTACGCTGAATAACTGTTAATCGACAAGCCGCTTTGCTCAGCACGTTTATCGAAGATGTCAGTCACGGCGGTGCGTTTGAGTGCTCCCGCCGGACAGCGGGCCCGCAGAAACAACTCCGAGTGAGTACTGCGGGGGCGCCCATGAGCCAGGTAACGACGCAGAATCGACAGTGTTTGATCGACGAGCGGCAAGACCAGAGCTGAACGAGTCTTATGCTGCTCGACCACGAGAGTCTTTGCGTCCCAGTCAATGGAAGCGAGGCGCAGGGACACAACTTCGGAAGGTCGCAATCCATAGTGCGCCAGCAAATGCAGTATGGTGTAGTCGCGCCAACCTGACCTGCTCGACCGATCGATCGAGCGCAGTAATGCTTGGACGAGCGACCAGTCGAGCGCCCGCGGAGGCAGTTCATCGAGATGGGCGCGCGGTGTATCTATCACATGGAGCGGCCACCGGATCTCGCGTCGATCGTGGCAGTACCGCAGAAAAGCGCGCAGATGCGCTACGACGTGTTGAAGGCACTGGCGGCCGACCTCTCTGCTCTTGAGAACGAGATAGCCTTCGACGTCTTCACGCGTGAGAGAGCTAAGAGCGTGGCGGGAGGGAAGCGCACGGCGCAGGAAATCGGCGACCGTGCGGTGGTGATGCTGGATCGTCTCATTCACCAATCCCCGCAGTTCTACAAGGTGTCTCCGATAGTCATGGCACAACTGCGCGAACGGTTCGTTGACTCTTTTCGACTTCAATCGTCCTTGTGACGAGAGGAAACGTTGGTAGGCACGCTGCGTAGCCCGATACAACGCTGAGCGCC
>QHZC01000517.1 GCA_003224515.1 Acidobacteriota bacterium | reverse complement strand
CGATTGGGCTCGCCCTTTTGATTGCTTTATTACTCGCGAGTCTGAACGCTGCGACTCGAATTCGGAGAGCCACAGCGGGCTGTCTGGTTCTGCTGCTGACGTTGGGTGTCCTCCATAACCTCGAAGCCTGGCGGCGGACCTCGCAACTCTCCAACGAATTCCTTTCGGAGCTCAAGCAACTGGAACCGTCTCCGTCAGCACATGCGGAATTCGTGTTCCGCGAGATGCCGGACACGATCCGCGGAATATTCTTCCTGCGAGAAGGGCTCTCGGAAGCGATCCGCATGGCTTATGATCGCGATGACCTGGACGCTACACGTGTATCAGACAGGCCGCTAAGCCCAACAGACGCTCATCAAATTTCCGTCATCGCGCTGCAATGGGTCGGCGAAACGCCTCCCTTGTTGCAGCGTCTTCGGAACTGAACGGCGAGCGGCTGCGCCCGGGGTCTGCTCCACGGACCGAGAAGGAGTTCCTTATTTGGGGTACGGTAATTGTTGCGCGTTTTCGCTCTCTTATAATCAAAGACAAAAGCGTTCTTGCAGGCATGTACGATTTAGAGTCTCGGTTTCGCGAACGCCGCTGCAGAAAGGCTCCTCACGTGACACAATCCTCCGAGCATACGAGAACGAGCTCTATGAAAAGGGTACTCATTTATTTCGGCTTTGCTCTAAGTGCGATCCTGCTTTGGCTCGTTCTGCGCAACATTGATGGCGCGCGCATGGTACACGCAGTTTTGGCCATCAATAGTGGCTATTTTTCCCTATCGCTCATATTTTATCTCCTGACAATTTTTTTTCGTTCCTTACGATGGCGCTACTTACTGGAATCAGAACCGCCTATCCCAGTAACCCCTTTGTTATCCGCTACGTCCATCGGGCTGATGACGAATAACATCCTTCCGCTTCGTATAGGCGATGTCGCGCGTGCATACCTCATCGGAAGACATGCAAAAATCAGCGGCATAACTGCCTTTGCCACTTTGGCAGTTGAACGCATCGTGGATGCACTATGTTTGCTCGCAATCTTGGGCTTTTATCTTCGGGCCATGCGTGGTCAGCAGCAAATTCAGCAGGCGGGTTCAAGGATGGTCATGTTGGGAGTTGCATTTGTGATTCTTCTTGGCTGTGGGATTGGAGCGATCTACCTGGCCTCCATACACCATGTGTCGGTGGAGAATCTCATCAGCCGTATCCTAGGAAAGCGTATTCCCGGCGCTTCCCGACAGGTTCTCGCTCTTTTCGCCAAAGCTTCCGCCGGATTCGCCGCTCTCCATGACTGGGGGCAGCTTTTGCGGGTGTTCTTATTCTCATTATGTCTCTGGCTTGCGGGGTCCGTTTCCTACTATTTCTTGATGCGCTCGTTTTCTTTCCCTCTGGGATTTAGCAGTGCGCTTTTGGTCCTCGTTTTCGTTACCTTCGGGGTGGCTTTCCCATCCGCACCCGGTTTCGCTGGAACGTTTCACGCGTTTTGTATTTTGGGACTGTCAGCCGTAGGAATGAGGGATCCAAGCTTGGCCGCGAGTTATGCTTTCACCTTGCACGGGACGGAGTGGCTCAGCGCGACGGCTTTGGGCTTCTTCTTCCTTTGGCGCGAAGGATTGTCTTTGAAGATGCTCCGCCAGCGAGATTTGGATACGGTCCCCGCTTCATCCGGCTAGACGATCTTTCACCTGCTTAACAATCATGGCCAGCGACGCATCATCCCAAAATTCAATGATCGCGGCTCGAACCTTGTGCCTGCGGAGATAGTCCCAAGTGTCTCGTGTTGGGTCTGCTGCCGCATCCACTTTATCGGCTATGATCGCAGAAGAAGTGGAAGCCAACAGCGCTTCACATTCAGCTCGGGAGGGCTTCATCAGGAATCCGCTGGGATTGAACGGTGTCAGTATGAAAGGAATCGTCAAGTTCCACTCTTTCAATTTCGGCAGCAGCCAACCCAAATTATTTGTGGCTAAACCCGGCTCTGCGTGGAAACGCGTTCGCATAACTCTCACATACAACTCGAAAAGAGGGCGATTGCCAAATGCGAGTGCCAAGTCGGTGATTTGAGGGTGCAGGAGAACCAGTCGAGGTCCGAGAGCTTTGAAGCTGGCCAACTCCACTTCAAATAAAATGCCCATGAGCGTGTTGAAGTCGCGCTTCAACACGCTGGTAGCCTTCAAGGCGCCCCGGATGCCGATTTTCAGCAGATCCACCGGCGCCATTTGCTGCACCCGCCGTCGCGCAGCCCCGACCAACCCGTAATCGGTTGCCTCGCGCACATAGCCGATGACATTCGGAATAATGGGATAAACCTGCAAGGCTGGAAAGATCTTCCGCGTCTTTTTCAACGCCGCCAAAATCTCCAATTGGTTCAAGGTAGCCACTGCGTCTACGCCTGCTGCTGCGGCATCATTGAAAACCGAAGCGATCTCCATGGTGGTTTGGAATCGACCAACAAAATCTACCGGCGAACCTCTCTCGATCAAGCGGTTGCCTGTAAGATTCGCAGTTCCCAGGATCACCTGTGGCGACAGCGCCGTCATAACTTCACGTGTCCCTCAGTTGCTGACCGGTAAAGCGCGTCCATCATTTCCTGCACCTTCAGGCCGTCGAACCACGAGACGCGAGGCGTTTTCTTTTGCTGACAGGCTTTGATGAAGTCCAGGTCTTCGTTGTAGTAGCCCTCGCCGCCGTATTGGGGGCTCAGATCGAAGTCGGCCATGTCCATCTCGGCGCGGTGCCAGGTCATCCAGCCTTTTCCATATCCTCCATTGTTCTCATTCAGATAGAGGCGCAATCGGGTGTCATTGATCTCCAGGATGCCGCCGGACCCGTGCAAGAAAATTTCCGTTTGCTCCACTGGGTAACCAGGTGTGCTCCAAGACGTATCGAGTGTGCCGGCCACGTCGTTGTCGAACTCCAGCAGGGCTGTGGCAGCATCCTCTACCTGGTCAGAATGAAG
>QHZC01000515.1 GCA_003224515.1 Acidobacteriota bacterium | reverse complement strand
CTTGCTACCCCAGGCATTCCCCGAGGGTTCGCCGACGCACCCGTGCGACCCCACGGGCCACGGAGCCGTCGGCGGCGCGTGCATCACGGCGCTGAAATTCTTCTTTGACGGCAGCCAGAACATCCGGCAGCTGCTCGCACACATGGGACGGGACGTATGCGTGCCCAAACAGGATGGCAGCTCGCTCGACGTCTACACGGGCGCGGACCGCGACAGTCTGACTATTAACGGAGAACTGAGCAAGCTGGCGTTCAACATCTCGTTTGGTCACGGAATCCACGCCGGCATTCACTTCCGCAGTTCAACCCTGAACTCGATTCTACTGGGCGAGCAGGTTGCTCTCAGCGTCCTACAGGACCGGGCCAAGTCTTACAACGAGCCATTCACGATCAGGATCACGAAACTCGACGGGACGACTGCCAGCATCACCAACTAGTTCAGCTGACCGGGCATTTTTCCACCAGCGGGAGAGAGAGAGAATTCGCTCTGGAGGAGCGCTGGTATGTCGATGAAACGTTACAAGCCGGAACAGATCATCACGCTGCTGGGGCAGATTGAAGTGGAGATCGCAACGGGAAGACCACTCCCCAAGCCGGCCTCGCCACCTAACGGCCAGAATGTCAACCGACTCAAACGGCCACGCCACAGGTTTCGACCCGTCTCTCTATGATATGGCGAAGGCACCTCAGATTGATTCTGCGGGCCTTCTGGTTCCGAATACTGGCACGGCACTAAACGGCGTTATTATGGGCGGCGTTAATTCGCCATTCGGAGATGCGGCTGCCCGGCACGTTACCAAAGATTTCGCCCCTCGAATTGGCGCTGCCTGGGATCCTTTCGAAACCGGCAAGACATCCATAAGAGCCGGCTTTGGAATCTTCTATGATTCACCAAGCGTTGGGACGCAGGAAAACGGTGAGTTCAGCAATCCGCCGTTCGCGCAGAACATTACGATCAGCAATACCGTGCTAAACAATCCGGGCAGCGTGGTTGCCGACATGAATTTCTTGCCGCCTGTACTCACCGTGCAACAGTCCGATTGGAAGCAACCCTACGTCCAGGAATGGAGCTTTGACGTACAGCGTGAAGTCCGGCACAAATGGTTTGTTGACGCCGGCTATTTCGGAAACAAAGGCACGCACCTGGTTGGCGTTATTGACATAAATGAACCGAAACCCCTGGCATACGTGGCCGCGGGTATCTCGGCACCAATCACCGCCGGAACCACGCAATTGCTGAACAGAGTGCGGCCGTTCCTTGGCTACGACGCCATCAATGCATTTTCCTCGAGGTTTGACTCCGATTACCACGTGCTGCAAGTCACCATGCAGAAGCACTTCACCGGAAGCTCGCTGATTTCCATGAACTACACGTACTCGCATGGAATTACGAACGCTCAGAATGATTTCCGCACTTCGCAAAACACGTACGATCTTGCTGCCGAGCGGGGAGAGAGTCAGTTCGACTTCCTTTCTATAAGAGACAATCTGGTCTCACTGGGCATGCTTTCGGCGGGTGGGAAGTGTCGGGCATCGTCCATGCTTACACCGGCCTGCCTCTGACAGTGACGGGCGGACGCCCGATTGATCCTGCAGGACTGGGCCTTCTAGATCCAAACACCTTCGCAGGCAGACGGCCCGATCAAGTCAGCAATCCCAACACCGGCGCGCCACACACTTTTACTCAGTGGTTCAACACCGCCGCGTATGTCAATCCGCCGAATGCAGCGGGACCTCCTGGATATTCACGGCGCGGCGCGGTTCGCGGTCCGGGACTGCAACGTTGGGATATTTCGCTCTTCAAGAACACAAAGATTCGCGAGGGCATGAGCATGCAATTCCGGGCGGAAGCCTTCAACATCTTCAACCACACCAACTTCGACGGGATACGATTGACGAGACAGTCGGGCAGCTTCGGACAGGTCATCAGCACGCGCGACCCTCGGATCATGCAACTGGCGCTGAAGTTCTACTTCTAGGACGAAAGCGAAGTCATGGCTGCCTCTCTGGATTGTGGCTGGCTTCGTTCTGACGGGTAGGCTCAATCCTGGGTAGCGGCGGAGCATACCCGGCGACAAGCTTTGTCTTGGTGCGTGCAATTTCAAACGCTGCAAGTACCACGTATTGCGGCGTAACCCTCAAGGTGCTAGCCTTCGTTAAAGGTGTTCTATGGACTACTCATGGCTCATGAAGTGGATTCTTACTGGCCTCTTCATGATCGGCGTCGTAATCTTTGGAATAATTAGGCTTGGCTTTGGAACGGCCGCACCGGCCGGACTCGGCCATTTGCCAATGTCAATGGTCCCTGCCCGTTTGCGACGCTTTCTGCTTGGCGAACAAACCAACACCGCGCACAAACTAGAGAAGTGACGCCAGTTCCGCTCTTCCCTCCTTCGAGCGACCGGGAAGCCATTCATTGTCCCTTGGCAGGTTCAGGCGGCGATGCGGGCGCAGTTCGGCGCACGAGCTTCAATCCCGGACCAAAATCTTTACTCGTGTCTTGATTTTCCAGTTTCCACGTCGCGCCTCGTTTGGCCCCGTAAGCTCCATGCGGAACTTGACGTTCGGACCGAGTTCCGTGCGCCCGTGACATTTGTAGTGCTGAACCTCAAATGTGAGAGTCTTACCCTCCAAGCGCGGCACCAGCAGAGGTACGGGACTTTCGCCCGCTACATGCCACGGCTCATTGGTGTTACTGCGTTCCTGATATCAAAAAACAATGGCCGCGCTGACCTTCCCGCCCGCTTCATCAATCTTGAGGTCGATACCCGGGAGGTCATTCATTTCCCCTTCCCTGGTTCCGGCGAAGGAAGATTTCTCCGGAACTCTTGCCGCAGACCGCGCGACAAGAGGAGACGGCTCGTAAGAAACATAGCCACACTAGCCAGTACAGCGATTAGCAATACCTAGCAAACTTTCATGTCGCCAACCTCCCCCGTTGTTATTTCGTCAGATACTACCCCGTCTTTGCCGCCTGCCGTCAACTCCCGACAACACGATCAAGCTCTGGAATATGGCTAGCGGTCGTGAATTGGGGACTCTGGCTGGTCACACCTCTTCTCCACCATCCGCCAGGAAGGTCAAGTTTTGCTGCTGGAATGTGACTGGGCTTTGAGCTCCAGTCTAAAGAACCCGTTGTCGGACGGAATGGACCGACAATCGAAAACGAAGTTGTTTTGGAAATGCCGGCAACTGCTTGATTCAAGATCAGTGGTTGGGTGCAAGACTGGGTGCAGCTAATTGAGGAAAAGTTACCGCGAGAAATCAAACAGAAGACAGTGGAACTACTGGCGCAACTGCTGCGCGAACATCGCAAGAGAATCCTGGCCTACCAGCACGGAAAGGAGAGAGGCGATGAGCCGCCTGCAGTCCCGCACGAGTTCGAAAACTGGAGGCTACCAAAGCGAAAAGGGCGACGAAAAGAGATCTCATCGTGGTAGCCACCATGATCTCACGAATGATCGGAACCTCTTTGTTTTCAGATCGGACGGAGTTTTCGGTAGCCACAGGCGGTTGTTGAGCATTGACGCTCTGCGGCCCGGACCAAAGCTGATTTCAGGTCCCGCTTTTCTCTAGCTCCGCTTTGAGATGTATACTGCTGCCGTTACTTATCTTCAGCTTCTTTTGCCACGGCTTGAATCCTGTCTTTTGTACTGAAATAGTGTGCTCGCCATCGGCGACGTCAATATCGGATGGCGTGTTGCCGACAAAACTGCCGTCCACCTCGATGTCTGCACCGTCGGGAATCGAGGCCACTGATATTTTCGCGGAAGTCGCAGATTGGCCGATCACCGTTGCGGCCGGTGCTTGGGACGTCACCGATTTGCTTTGTGCTGCCAGAACTGCGGCGCGTATCTCGGAACCATGTGCAGCCCAATCCTGGTCAATTGCCTCACAGGCAGTTTGCACGGAACCGCCGAGCGAAAGAGTGGATTTGCTGGCAATCGAATCGCCGTTTACGCGACCGAACACGGCAACCTTGTTTCTGTGCCGCAGGTATCCTTTCCCGCCTTCGTGGTCCAGGACGACAACGTAGTCGGCCTTGGTCTGAATATTGTTAACCAGCACTTG
>QHZC01000514.1 GCA_003224515.1 Acidobacteriota bacterium | reverse complement strand
TTGATCGTGGGCTTTGCGGTCGAACTGGGGGGATGATAGGGCAACTTCTAATGACCCAGCTCTTTGGATACTCGATCCACGATTCTGGAGACACAATTCACGTAATCCGCGCATTCCTTTTTCGCTTATCAATGTGCCGCCTTCGTATAAGTCCAGGTTCCGTTTGGTCCGCATGGCGTTCCCGATGGTCTCGACGTCGGGCATGTGCAGGAGCTCGCTCATCTTGGAGAGCAATTGAACGTGATGGCCAGGGATACTCCGGACTTTGACGTGGCCCCGGTGCGCCAGCAAAGCGATCCCAGCCTTGATGAGGGCCTGGTAAGCATACGTGAATCGGACCTCCACAAAGGAATCCTGTCGCGCAATCGACAAATTCCTTTCGGCGTTCCGAAGATAACCTTGAATCTCTTGCTTGGTCGGCTTAAACGGACGGAAGTACTCCGGATCAAAGCGTGTCATAGGATTCGGCGGATCGGTTTCGAGAATATTGATTTCAGCAGAGGGTCGCGGCCGCGGCGTCGCGAGAATTCTATCTCTGTCATCCCCGTGCAATTGATCTCCCGCCCGATGCGCTTTTGGACCTGCACGATTTCCCTTTGAAGCGCGATGCTTTCGTGGTTCCCGATGACCAGGACATCGATATCGCTCGAACTGTCCATTCGATTGGCGGCGTAAGATCCATACAAATAGGCCTGTTTGACTCTGTCGACCTTTTCCAATGCTTCTTTAAGCATGACTTCCACACCGACTGTTTTCTGCACGATCCCGCGATATTCATCCAGCAATGGAAACCTCGAGTTCAGGCCAAAATACTTGAGGTTTCCCCGGACTTCGCTTTGCAAGATCCCTTCCGTTGTCAGTTCATTGAGTTTCCGCGTCAAATTGCCGCTGTCCACTTTCAATTGCCTGGCTAATTCATTCAGATAAAACGTTTGCCCCGGATGAAGAAACAGGTAGGAGAGGACATTCTGGGTAATTTTCGAGCGAAGGCTGATCATGATTACTGTAATTAGTAACAGCAATCACTGTAGATAATTACAGTAATGCTGTCAAGGTGGTGTATCGTGTCTTCCCGGGCTCGGCCTGAAATGGGCTGAACGTTTCGGACCGAGCATAAGCTGGAATTTCCGATTTCAACTCTTTTTCTGCGCAAAACGATAAGTTCGCCGCCCTCTCGTGTCGATCTCGAATCGCTCTGGCCTAGCGTATGATCTTATCGAATTCTGCCGCACAACTTTCTGATCGCTTGACGGTTATATCCTAAGATCCTAGAACTGGAATAATTGAATGGCCAGACCCAAGCGGGTTCCTGGCGAAAGACCGTTATTTTGGATGGGTTCCAGCAAGGATGATTTGCTGGCTTTCCCAGAACCAGTGCAGGACGAGATAGGCACCGCGCTCAGCGTAGCGCAGTTTGGCGGCAGACACCGGAGCGCTAAGCCCTGGAGAGGTGAGGGCCCCGTCTTCGAAGTCGTGGAGGATCATCGCGGGGACAAGGATCCCCCGCCTTTAGGCGTGGGGAGTCTCAAAGAGCACGCAAATCTACTCGCAAGGCAGACTGAAGCACATCCACGAGGCCACGCATCCGGGCGTGATGCTGGAAAAGAAAAAGCCCGCGAGCACCAGTGCCATCACGCACGAAGTTGACGAAGAATCGCTGCAAGCGAATCTCCTGGCTACGCTCGACGCGGAAACGGAAGCGGGAGAAGGAGGAGAAGGCGATGTATAATCAGGATATGGCCAAGCACGTCATCCACATCTCGGACGCGGAAGCGGCGAGCGACTTCGCGTCGCTGCTCGACCGGGTGCGTGAAGGCGCGGAAGTCGTGATCGAACACGACGCGCGGCCCGTGGCTGTGGTACGTCCCGCCGAACCTCAGGTTCGGTTGCTATCGGAATCGCTCCGTCTCGCAAGAGAGCACGGCTCGACAGCCACACTTGACGGAGACTTCGCCCGTGATCTCGAAGAAGTCATCAACAGCCATCGTGAACCGCTGAATCCGCCTGCATGGGACTGATCCTCGACTCCAGCGTGGTCATCGCTGCCGAGCGCCGTGGGGATACGGTCGAGCAGTTCATCGAGCGAGTCATAAACGCGACTGGTGACCAGGATGCAGCGCTCTCCGCAATCGGTCTGACGGAACTCATCCACGGCCTCGGTAGCTTCTGTCGACCGGAGTGCGGGAAGGCTCGTGCAGTTCGAGGCCGCGTCGGATTTCGGGACGAGGATGGAATGGAAGTGCATGCTTTAGATACGAGGCAGCCGCCGGAAAATTGCGCGGAAAGCTCCAAGGACAGAGCGCTTCCGGCAAACCCCCTTCGGGATGATCGTTGTCGCTGATACCGCCCCGATCAACTACCTGATTCTGATCGAAGAGATCGAAATTCTCACAAAGATGTACGGCACAGTCGTGATTCCGCGTGGCGTCCGCGAAGGAACTGTTGCGCCCTTCAGCGCCGGAAGCGGTTCGCAAGTGGATCGGCGAATTACCTCGTGGCTCCAAGTTCGAAGCCCCGCGCATGCCCCAGATCCAGCGCCGATGGCGGGCGGAAAGCGCATTCTCCCAAGCGGCTGAGCGTACGCTGGGAGCCGAGCGCTTCTCCCAGCTTCTGATCGGCAACGATTTGTAATCTGGGATTATCTGGGATCATGGCACAGGCGGTCGGCATCGTTGGCGTCCTCGTATCCGGCCACGATCTGATAGATGCGCGCCGGCCAGGCTCTCGGCTCGTCGCACGGTAATCGAGGAGCCGTGCCAAACTCGCACCACTTCCGCGCAAATCGATATAAGGCGCTATAGGAGACCACCAGCCCCTCGCGGGCTAACAGTTCGTGCACTTTGGTCAGCAGCAGGCGGTCTTTATCCAGCCAAGTTCGAATCTGATTCGTGGCTTCAGCCGCTTCTCGGCCTGGCCCACAGCCACGGTCGTGCCGGGCCGGCCCATGCGTTGCCGTATCGCTTCCGCCTCGTTTGGCGGATCGGCAAGGGGAAGCTCGAACCCTCACAGGTGATTAGACTGACCTTCCCGGCGTGCGGCCATCCGTTCGCGTGTTGCGCAGCAAGCGCGCCGTGGCGAGCCGCATCACATCTGTCCTGGTCGCCGGCGTGCCGATGAGGACACTCGAGAAGGCTCAGTTCTGGTCACAGCACGAGCGCCTTCGCCATACGGCGGGATCGATACGTGCAGCGCGCAGTAGATGTAGAGGTCGATATCGCTGCCTTCGTTTCCAAAATAGCCCGTGGCGCTGTACTCACACGCGTGGAAGTGCATGAGGGCGGGCAAATCCGGATCCACGGGTTGGGCCCGGCGGTCCGTTAACTTGGGGTACATGGTGGGCTGTGCATTGAAATGCGGCGGCGGATCCACCCAAACGACATCGAAGTCTCCGGCGTCCTCTGAGCTCGACCGGACAGCCAGCGCATTTTCCAGGTCCGTCGGGTCCATCTGGTCACCCAACGCAGCCCGCTCGTGCCGGGTAGGGAAGTGAT
>QHZC01000080.1:37643-41316 GCA_003224515.1 Acidobacteriota bacterium | reverse complement strand
GTGACTTCCGTGAACCGCGACGACCAGCCCGACGGCGGCGCGCACATCTTTGCGCGTACGATCGAAGAGATTCGCCGCCGCGTCCCCGGGTGCAGAGTGGAAGTGCTGATCCCTGATTTTCGCGGTGATTGGGACGCGTTAGACGTCGTTCTTGCCGTGCGCCCGGATATTCTCAACCACAATACGGAGACTGTGCCGCGGCTCTACCGCCAGGTCCGCAAAGGTGTGGTGTATGAGCGCTCGCTCGAACTGCTCCGCCGTTCCAAGGAAGCGCATCCTGAAATTCCCACCAAAACTGGTCTGATGCTCGGCCTCGGTGAAGAAAAAGAAGAAGTCCTCGCCACCATGCAGGACCTCGCCGCGCAGGGCACTAACATTCTCACCCTTGGTCAATATCTGCAGCCCACTCGCGATCATTTACCCATCGTTCGCTACGTTCATCCCCATGAATTCGCCGAATACCAAATGCTCGGCGAAGCTCTGGGCTTCAAACACGTCGAAGCCGGCCCCCTGGTGCGCTCCTCTTACCACGCCTTTGACCAGGCGGAATCAGCTAAATGACACGAGCAATTTTACCTGCCTGTAGGTTGTCATGCCTGTGTGCGTTGTGCAGTACACAGGCACGTTCGCGCCTGGCCCCAGAACAGAGGCGAGCGGTGACCGTTAAACGGCAGCGCAGATAGTCGCCAATCGAGCGCGTCGATGGCCAAAGCTACTGCTTACTGCGCGGCCCCAGCACCACCAGCGTTATGCCGCCTACCAAGAGAGTTATCGAGACCGCTGCCGGGATTTGCGCAGTTTTCTCTTCGTTCACGGTTGCTTTGATGGGACCGATCTTGGCTACTTCTTCCTGCTGGTGATAGTTGAAATTAGGATGGATGAGTCCAATCACGCCCAGAACAAAGAGAATGACTCCGAAAATGATGACAAAGCGCTTCATAGTCAGAACTTATCACAACGCTGCGATTTGCATTGGAGATGCCGGCAGACGCACGGCCCGGCCGGTCGGAGATCTTCTCTGTTTGACTTACAAAGTCTTACGAGCGGCTGGCCGCGGCGGCGGCTTTCTTGGCGGCCTTGGCTGCGGTGGAGGCCTTGCGGCGACGCTTGGTCTTCGGTGGAGTCGCGGGCGCTTCGCCGATCAATTCGGCCGTCATGATGCTGGTTACGAACAGCTTGGGGCCATGATCGTCAAAATCCACGGCGGTACGTTCCTGGTCGGAAGCGGTCACGATACCCAGGCCGTACATTTCATGCTTGATGGTCTGACCTTCCTGCATCACTTGCACAACATCCTCCTTGACGCACTCGCTGATAATCTCGATTCGAAATCCCTTGGAGAAGAAGCCCCGAACCTGTCGGGGGGCTCTGCTATCAGAGGCTAGAGGCTTGTAACGTTCTCAGCCTGAAGGCCCTTTGGGCCCTTCTTTACTTCAAACTCCACTGCCTGACCTTCGTTGAGAGACTTGTATCCTTCCATCGCGATTGCGGAGAAGTGCACGAAAACATCCTCTCCCGTCTGGCGCTGGATGAACCCGAAGCCCTTCGAAGCGTTAAACCACTTCACCGTTCCTTGTTCCTTCACTTGCCAACCTTACCTGGGCGATCGATCCTGACCTAGTCGGAGCGGACAAGATTCGAATTGCGTCGCGTCTCTTGGTCCGTTTCCTGCCGACCGCAAAGGATATCCTGGTAGAGCCTCGAACGAGTCAAAACGTAATACAAGAGCAACAAACGCTAAAACAAGAATACCACAAAACAGACTCCCTGTCCACGGCCCCAAGCAAGGAATGGAACTTCCAGCCCATCACTTAAGTATATGAAAATAATACGATTAATCGAATTCTTGTGCCTGAAATGACTCACAAGAGTGACAAATACCGCTACTCCAGGGATTCGGGCTGAAGGCTCAAATCCCCCTCCCCCGAGGCCTTTTTCTTCCAATACTTGCCGACCCAAGCCTCCCAGCTCTTTCCGGCGGCGCTATCCCGACCGGTGAAAGCAAGTGCCGCTATATCGGCGTAGGAGATCTTCAGCTTTTGGTTGGAATCTTTGGGCAGAACTCTCGCAAAACTGGTTGTAAGGGATGATCCGGTCGTCCGATCGAACAAGTAGCCTTCGATTTTTGATTTATCTTTAAGCGTTAGCGTCACATCGCCGCGATAGTCGAAAGCTTTCTCAAGAGCCATGCGCAATTCTTCTTCCGTGGCCAGCTTGGGCACCCACCCTTCGACGCTTTCATGAACGGTACCGGGCGCCACTTCCAGCGTGTCGGGGTTTAGCGGAGAACCTTCCGTGTGGCTCGGGCGATCGGCGTGGCGTGGACCCGTCACGCTCGCGTCTCCTCAATCTGGCTCTTGTCCGATTGAATCTGAACGAGCGGGTTGTAGGAGTGTACCGGCTTGACCGGTTCATTCAGCATAGCGAGCGCGTCCGAATCGTTGTATTTGGTGGACAACTCAGCCTTTACAGTCGCCCACAATCCACCTAAGCCGCTGAAGGTATGATCCACGGCAGAAGCTTCATAACCGCTGTGCACCATACAGTTCGCGCACTTCGGATTGCCAGACTCCGTGCCGTAGCTTTGCCAATCGGTGGTGTCGAGCAGTTCCTGGAATGTATCCACGTACCCGTCCTGCAACAAGTAGCAGGGCTTCTGCCAACCGAAGACGTTGTAGGTCGGCATTCCCCACGGAGTGCAGGCATAGGTTCGCTTGCCCATCAGAAATTCGAGGAACAGCTTCGATTGGTTGAACTGCCAACTCGCTTTGCGATTCGATAAAATTGCCCGGAACAAGCGCCGCGTGCGAGCCCGCCCGAGGAAGTGCTTTTGGTCGGGTGCCTTGTCGTAGGAATAGCCGGGAGAGAGCATCATGCCTTCGACGCCCAGCTCCATCATTTCGTCGAAAAATGCGCGGACGCTGTTCGGATCGGCCCCGTCGAACAACGTTGTATTCGTTGTGACACGGAAGCCCTGCTTCACCGCTTCTCTGATTCCTTCGATGGCCAGATCATAGCCACCCTCACGGCAAACGGAAAAATCGTGATGCTCTTTCTGCCCATCGACGTGCACGGAGAACGTGAGGTATTTGCTGGGCTTGAAAAGATGAAGCTTTTCCTTCAAGAGCAGCGCGTTGGTGCAGAGATAGATGTACTTCTTCCGCGCTACCAGTCCATCGACGATTTTCTCGATCTCCGAGTGCATCAGCGGCTCGCCGCCGGGAATCGAAACCATCGGCGTGCCGCACTCGTCCACGGCCTTGAGGCATTCTTCCGGGCTCAATTCCGTCTTCAAAATGTGTGCGGGATATTGGATTTTGCCGCATCCCGCGCATGCCAGATTGCAGCGGAACAGCGGCTCTAGCATCAGCACGAACGGGTAGCGCTTCTGGCCCCTCAGTTTTTGCCTGAGCAGATAGGTTGCAACCGTCCACATCTGTGAAATCGGTACCGGCATATTTCCTGCTTAGCGCCAAGATTGGACAGCGGTGTATCCGAGGGCCCCAGGATCCCTTTGATCAACGGAGACTACAAGTAACCATTGTAACCGAGAACCCGCGAATTCCGATCGGCTGCTTTCAACTGATGCAAGGGCCTGTTCCTTCGTGGCCCGGAAAATGCTTTTTGGTATCAGACGTTACCTTGCGGAAAACGGACTGTCTGGCCAGCCCGG
>QHZC01000080.1:34803-37505 GCA_003224515.1 Acidobacteriota bacterium | reverse complement strand
GCCTTGGCCCTTTTCTGGAGTCATGCGCTCGCTGGACGGAGCGTGGTCCCAGGTGATCGCGTCCTTCTCTGGGGTCCCAATTCTGCCCAGTGGGTCGCTTGTTTTTGGGGGATTCTATTGCGCGGTGCCGTGGTCGTTCCTATGGACTCCGCGGCATCTCCCGAGTTCGTCCGGCGCGCGATCAAGGATGCCGGCGCGAAGCTGGTCTTGCGTGACCGTCAACAGATGGAGCCGCCCGGTGCGTCCCCGTCGATGATCATCAACGATTTCAAGGAAGTCGTGGACAACCCTGACCGGACAATAGATGCCGCCGTCGATCCGGGTGAGGCATCCGCACGCTGCACCATTGCCGCAATCCTTTACACTTCGGGCACAACGGCCGAGCCGCGCGGCGTCGTTCTCACCCATGGCAATTTTCTGGCGAACCTTGAGCCGCTGGAGCGTGGGATGGATGCGTATCGCAAATATGAGCGGTGCTTTCACCCGCTGCGCTTCCTCACGCTCGTTCCGTTGAGCCACGTCTTCGGCCAGTTCACGGCGCTGTTCGTTCCGCCGCTCCTCGGAGCCGCCGTGGTCTTCGAATCGTCCGGCAATCCGGCTGAAATCGTTCGCACCATCAAACAAGAACACGCCACTGCGCTCATTGCGGTTCCCCGCATACTTGATCTTCTTCATGCGGGAATCAAAAGGGAATTCGAAGGCCAGGGCAAGTCTCAGTGGCTGAACCGCACCCTTGAAAAGGCAACAGGCAGAAGATTTCTTCGTCGCGCTTGGATGTTTCGCCGCATCCATCGCCGCTTCGGCTGGAAGTTCTGGGCTTTGATCTCCGGGGGCGCGGCGCTTTCGCGTGATACAGAAGAATTTTTCAGGCGTCTGGGCTATGCCGTTGTCCAGGGATACGGCATGACGGAGACCGCTTCGCTGATCAGCCTCAATCATCCCTTCCGCTCCGTCGAAGGCTCCGTCGGAAAGATTCTTCCTGGCCGCGAATTTCGTCTTGCCGAGGACGGCGAAATCCTCGTTCGCGGCGAAAGTGTCGCCGCGGCGTATTGGCAGGCCGGCGCGCTCCAGCCGTCCAGCCAGGAAGGCTGGCTGCGCACCGGCGACCTTGGCGAACTTGACGCCGAGGGCAATCTGCGCTTCCGGGGTCGCAAGAGGAACGTGATCGTCACGCCCGCCGGCCTTAACGTCTATCCGGAGGACCTTGAAGCTGCCCTTCGCAAACAGCCCGGCGTCAGGGATTGCGCAGTCATTCCGTTCGCACGCGGCGGCAACGCCGAACCTTGCGCCGTTCTTCTGATGAAGGAGGCCGAGAAAACTGCGGTTCGCACGGCCGTTGAAAGCGCCAACTTTTCGCTTGCCGAATATCAGCGCATGCGAACGTGGATCGCCTGGCCGGAGCTTGATTTTCCGCGTACCCCCACCGGAAAGCCGCGCCTTTCCGTCATCGCAGCCCGCGCCGCGCAAATCCTCGATGGACGGCGAGTTGCTGACCGGCAAGGTGCAGGGAAGGACTTGCCCTCCTCTTCGCGCAGCGCGCTCGATCAAATTCTCGAACGCTTCAGCACGTCAAAAGGTGAGGGCTCGCGAGCCGAGAATCACCTCGAACAGGAACTGAACCTCTCCTCCCTCGACCGCGTGGAGCTTCTGAGCGCACTGGAGGAAAGGTTTCACGTGGAACTAAACGAAACTGCTTTCGCCAAATCCAAAACTATTGCCGATGTTGAGCGCGTCCTCGAGCAGCCGACCGCACGGCGCACCGAATATGCCTATCCGCGATGGACGCAGCGCGAACCCGTCCGCTGGCTTCGCCTCGCGGCCTACTACTCACTGGTCTGGCCCGCCACCCAACTCCTCGGCCATCCGAAAATCATCGGCCGGGAACATCTCCGCAATCTTCGCGGCCCGGCACTGGTCATCTCCAACCACATCACTCGCCGCGCGGACATCGGCCTCATTCTAGCCGCGCTGCCATCTCGTTTCCGTCACCGCTTGGCCACCGCCATGGGCGGCGAATCGCTCGAGAACATGCGGCGGCCGGCCCGGGAATGGTTTTTCCTAAAGCGCTGGGCCTATCAACTCGGCTATTGGCTGGTCACCGCGCTGTTCAATGTTTTCCCGCTGCCGCAGTTTTCGGGCTTTCGAGAGAGCTTCCGCTTCGCCGCCGAAGCCGTCGACCGCGGCTACAGCGTGCTGGTTTTCCCCGAAGGCGAGGTGAACAACACGGCTACCGGAGAAATGGCTTCGTTCCAAAGCGGCATCGGCCTGCTCGCAGAAAATCTGCGCGTACCCATCATTCCGGTGCGTCTCGACGGCGTCTGGCAGATGAAGCGCGAACATCGCCGCCTCGCGCATTTCGGCGAAGTCACCGTTCGCATCGGCGCGCCGGTCACTTTTCCGCCTAGCATGTCCCCCGACGAAATCGCCCGCCGCCTGGAATCCGCCGTCGGTTCTCTGTAGGAGTCCAATGCGTCGCATGGCGATGTGGAAGCGCACGGCTAGCCGCGCCTGCCGTCTCTGTGCACTCGCGAATCGCGAGAGAAATACACTCTGATTTTCACTTCATGAAAAACACCGAACACATCTTCTTTGTGCACTTTGCTGTACCGCCGCTGCACGCGTTCGTCTATCATCTTCCACGAGGTAAGCCATCCACCATGAGGCGAATGTTTTCCTGCCTGCTGCCTTTCTGCTTGGCCAGC
>QHZC01000080.1:28180-34797 GCA_003224515.1 Acidobacteriota bacterium | reverse complement strand
TGTGCAACTCCTGAAAGAACTCACCGAAGTTCCCGGCCCTCCGGGATATGAAGAAGCGGTGCGCAAAATCATGACCGATCGTATGCGCGTGTTCACCGAGAAGATCAGTTACGACGGTCTTGGCTCAGTCATCGCGCAGCAGGGAGACGCGGGCCCGCGCATCATGCTCGATGCCCACATGGACGAACTCAGCGGCATGGTTCGCCACGTCCGTCCCGACGGCTTTATCTCCATGCAGATGCTCGGATATTGGCTGGATGCAGCGCTCCCCGACCAGCGCTGGGTGATTCTCGGCTCCAAAGGGCCGATCCCCGCCGTCACCGACATTTGGGACGCGCACATCGCGCCACATGACGCGCCGGGCCATGTGCAGCGGCAGGAACTCTTTCTCGATACCGGGGCGGCGAACGCCGCTGACGTTGCAGCTCTCGGTATTTCGCCCGGTGATCCCGTCGCGCCCATCTCCGACTTTGCAGTCCTGGCCAACAATCGCTACCTCGCAAAGGCTTGGGACGACCGTGTTGGCTGCGCCGTCATGCTCGAGGTCATGCGCCGGATGGGAAAGACGCCGCACCCAAACCAGATTTTTTACATTGGCACAGTTCAGGAAGAGGGCAGTATCGAAATGCGTGGCGCCCGAACGTCGGCCCACATCGTCAATCCCGATATTGGCTTCAGCCTTGAGGTTGGCATTCCCAATGATGTTCCCGGTCCCGGCCCCGAAGCCGCCCAGGAAGTCCTTGGCGGAGGTCCCGGTATGATGCTTTACACCTTCAGCGAAATTCCCAATCGCAAGCTAGTTGCCCACGTAAAGCGCGTCGCCGCCGATCGGCACATCCCGCTGCAGTTCGATTTCGTCCCGGGCTTCGGCGATGACGCCGGGGCCATCAAACTGCACGCCAGCGGCGTCCCGGTCACGACCGTGCTTGTTCCGGGGCGCTCCACGCACGCGCACAATGGCATCATCGACCGCGGGGACTTCGACCGCACCGTCGATCTGCTGGTCGCGCTGATCCAGAGTCTCGACGCTGCTACCGTCGCTGGAATCAAATCCTTTAACCCTTAGTTCTTGTTGCAAGGAATATAGGAGATGCCGTCCTACAGAGAGCTTCTGCTCTGGTTCTGTGGCAAAATAGAAGGTTCATAGAGCTGGTTTATGGCACACCGTACAACCCTCGAAGAAGAGCGCCCCGCAAAAGCGCCGAAGGCAGCCAAGAAACCCCTGGCAGATGGCCTCGCGAAAGCAATCGGCAATGGAGATCGCGAGCGCGTGTTCGACGCTTTTCGCCGCTGGGGCTACTTGGAGGCGGCTCTCGATCCCCTGGGCTTGTTTAAACCGCTGATGCTCGCCGCATCTACTGTGGCACGGTCGGCGCCGATTTCATGCACTTGCCGGAACCGGAAAGCCGGCGCTGGATCGCGGAGCGCCTCGATGTGCCGGCCGGCGAAGTCGATCAGCACAAAATCCTCGAGCGTCTGATTCGCGCCGATCTTTTCGAGCAGGTTTTGCAAGCACGCTACCTTGGCACCAAGCGCTTTTCTCTGGAAGGTGTCACGGCGCTGATTCCGCTGCTTGATTCCATCCTGGACACTGCGGGCGAGCACGGCGCCCACGAATCCGTCATGGCCATGAGTCACCGCGGGCGCCTGAACGTGATGGTTCACGCCGCGTGCAAGACGCCACATGAAGTAGTTGCCGGCTTTGAAGACGTCGATCCTCGCAGCGTCCTCGGCGCGGGCGACGTGAAATACCACGTGGGCGCCACGGGCACCTACGTCACCAGCGCCGGCAAAGAGATCGGCATCCATCTGGTTTCGAATCCCAGCCACTTGGAAGCTGTCGATCCGGTGGCCGTGGGCCGAGTGCGCGCAAAGCAAACCCGCTACGGTTTGCGCGGGCCCTACGTCGACCGTTCGCCGGAAACACTAAACAGAGTCGTCGCCATCGTGATGCACGGCGATGCGGCTTTCGCTGGCCAAGGCATTTGGGCGGAAACGCTGAATCTCGCCCTGATCGGCTTTACGACCAAGCCTACCGAGGAGCATTCTTCGCGCTTCGCTTCCGATATCGCCAAGCGCCAATCCGTGCCGATCTTCCACGTCAACGCCGAAGACCCAGACGCCGTCGTGCGGGTTGGAAAACTTGCCGCGGAATATCGCGCGACGTTTGGCAGCGATGTCGTCGTGGACCTCATCGGTTACCGTCGCCACGGCCACAGCGAAGTCGACGATCCGACAATCACCCAGCCGCTCCTTTACGAGCGCATCAAGAATCATGCTCCGCTCTGGAAGATTTACGCCGAGCACACCGGCATCGATTCGTCTGTGATGGTTGAAGCAGTCCGCAAGGAATACGAGGAGGAGCAGACCAAGGCCCGCGCGCTAAGAAAAATACCACATCTGCGCAAACTGCCCGACTATTGGGCGCCGTATCAGCATGGCCGTTACAAACCTGAATATGAGGTCGATACCGGCCTCACGCCCGAGAAACTTAGGGAGATCACCGACGGCCTCGTTCGCGTGCCTGAGGGATTTCACATTCATCCGAAAATCGCGAAGCTTCTCGAACAGCGCGCGGAAATGGGCCACGGCAAGCGTGCTGTCGATTATGGCTTCGCCGAAACGCTGGCCTTCGGCTCCGTGCTCCTCGAAGGGAATCCCGTGCGCCTCACGGGACAGGACACCCAGCGCGGCACGTTCAACCAGCGCCACGCGGTTTTGATCGACACGCAAACCGAGCACAACTACCTCCCGCTCTCGCATCTTTCCAAGCAGCAGGCTTTCTGCGAGATTCACAACTCTTCTCTTTCCGAGGCGGGTTGCCTGGGGTTCGAATACGGATTCAGCCGCGACTATCCTGAGGCGCTGGTCTTGTGGGAAGCGCAGTTTGGCGATTTTGCGAACGGCGCGCAGGTCATCATCGACCAGTTTATCAGCGCAGGTGAGGATAATGGAATTTGCCGGCGGGTCTGGTGATGCTGCTACCGCACGGTTACGAGGGCCAGGGCCCGGAACATTCTAGTGCGCGGCTTGAACGCTTCATGCAGCTCGCTGCGGAAGACAATATGCAGATCTGCCAGCCTTCGACAGCCGCACAGTATTTCCACATGCTGCGCCGGCAGGCGCGCCGTCCGTGGCGCAAGCCGCTCATCGTCTTCACGCCTAAGAGCATGCTGCGCCATCCCGACGCCAGCTCCAACATCGAGGAATTCACCAAGCCGCGCTTCCTGCCGTTGGTTCCCGACCACGAAGTGCAGGATGCCCGCCGCATCCTGATCGCCAGCGGAAAAGTCGGCCACGAGTTGCGCGCCGAGCGCCGCCGTCGCAAGGACACGAATACCGCCATTTTCTTTCTCGACCAGCTGTACCCGCTGCCGCGCACGGAGATTAGCGTCGCCATCTCGGAGCATCCCCATGCGCGCGAGATTGTCTGGGTTCAGGAAGAACCCGGCAACATGGGGGCGGCAGGTTATGTTTTGCCGCGGTTCGAACGCATCGCAAAAGCCCGGGGCCTCAACTTTCGCTCGGTCAAGCGTTCCGCCAGCGCCAGCCCGGCAACTGGCTCCGCCAAGGCCCATGAATTGGAACAAAAGACGCTCCTCGCGCTCGCCTTCACAACTTCGAACAGCAATTAGGCTTTCTCGGCTTTAACACTACATTCACATTCATGTAAACGCCGCGTTACCTCGCCAAGCCGCGTTACTGCGACAATCAGGCGTGTTGCGTCAAATCCCGGGGGATCAAAATCTTCCCAACGCCTACCGCAATTCGTCGTCCTACGGTACACTGCCGCCGAGCCGGCGTGCGGTACGCTCAAACTGCATGAAACGCATCCTTATTATCGAAGACGACCGCGATATCGTCGAACTGGTCCGCTACAATCTCGCAAACGAAGGCTTTCAGGTCAGTTCTGCGCATGACGGCAGCACCGGCCTGATCACATTGAAGAAAACGCCACCTGATCTCCTGCTTCTCGACCTCATGCTCCCGAAACTTTCCGGCCTGGAAATCTGCCGGGAGATTCGCCGGGATGACTCGCTTAATCGTTTGCCCATCCTCATGCTCACGGCCCGCGGCGAGGAAGCCGACCGCGTGGTTGGGCTTGAGATGGGCGCCGACGATTACGTGACCAAGCCCTTCAGCCCGCGCGAACTGCTCGCGCGCGTCAAGGCGCTGCTCCGCCGTGCCGAGCCGCCTGCCGACGCGCCGCGCACCATTGAGGTCGGCAAGCTGGCGATTGATCCGGCGTCCTATCGCGTGAGTCATTCCGGGAAACCCGTACCGCTCAGCACGCTCGAATTCCGGCTGCTCTATTATCTGGCTTCGCGCCCAAACCGCGTCTTCACTCGGGATCAATTGCTCGACGCAGTCTGGGGAACGGATCGATTTGTTACGCCACGCAGCGTGGATGTTTACGTTCGCCGCTTGCGTGAAAAAATCGAGCCCGATCCTGAAAACCCGACGCATTTAAAAACGGTTCGGGGCGCGGGGTATCTGTTCGAAACCCGTGCGGCTTAATCTTTTCTGGAAACTCGGTTTTGCTTTTTTCGCCCTGCTGATCGCGGTTCTGCTCCCCGTCGATTTCTATGCAGAGCGTGCCCTGCGGCGCGACTACGAGCGCGCCGGCTTCGAACAGCTCGCTGCCATTGCGCGCATCGCGCTTGCAAGTCCTCCTCAGCCTTCATCGCTCGTTCCGTCGCATCCTGAAGACTCCGCGGCCCTTCGTGGCTGGGTAGCGAAAACGGCGGCAAGCAACGTCCGCGTAACGGTGATCGCCTCCGATGGACAGGTGCTTGCGGACTCGCAATCCGATCCGCGAACCATGGAAAGCCACGCCGGGCGCCCGGAGATTCGCGATGCTCTCAGAAAAGGCGACGGCCAATCCATTCGCCACAGTGTTACGGTACATAGTAACCTGTTGTATTACGCCGTGCGCTTATCCGTTGCCGGCGGACCACCCGTGGTTTTGCGCTTCGCGTTGCCGTTGCAGACGGTGGAAGAGGAGATTTGGGAATTCCGCCGCAATCTTTGGCTAGCTTCTCTGTTTGTGCTCCTGGTCACGGGGACGATTTCGCTGCTCATCTCGCGGTCCTTCGCGGGCCGAGTGGAGCGGCTGCAGGAGTTTTCGCGCCGCGTCGCCCAGGGCGATTTTCGGCCCCTTTTTGCCGATTCCGCCGGGGACGCGCTCGACAAACTGGCGGTATCGCTGAGCGAGACAGCGGCGCGCCTCGACCTCACCATCCGCACGGTCGCAGTGGTGGATGCCACCGACCGCGTGGTTTTCTCGAACCCTGGTTTCGCTGAGATTCTTGGCCTGGACATGCCGCCAAAGATCGGTAGCGCTCTCGTCGAAGCGGTTCGGCAGACGGAATTGATTGAAGCCGTCCGCAGTGTGCTGCGCGGCGAGCCTGCGGTACACGCGGAAATTGTAACCGGCACGGTGCGCCAGCGATTTTTTGCCGCAACCGCCGCGGCCGTGCGCGGAGGAGAAAAATCCGGCGCTGTGCTTGTCCTTCATGACATCAGCGATCTGCGCAAGCTCGAGCGCGTGCGCCGCGATTTCGTGGCTAACGTTTCTCACGAATTCAAAACGCCGCTTACCGCCATTCAGGGTTTCGCGGAAACGCTGCTGGCCGGCGCCATCGACGACCCGCAGAATCGGATCCACTTCCTCGAGGTCATTCTCGAACATTCGCGGCGTCTCGCGCGGCTCACTGACGATTTGCTCAAGCTTTCGAAAATGGATGCCGACCGGCTAGAACTGGAAATCCGCCGCCTGAGCGTCTCCCAATTCGTCGAAAGCTGCATCGAAACCACGCAGCGCCCGGCGGCCGAGAAGGATCTGCGTATATCCGTCAACTTGCCAGCGCGCTTGCCGGACATCGCCGCTGACCGCCTCCGTCTCGCCGAAGTTCTGCAGAATCTGCTCGACAACGCGATGCAATACACTCCGACCGGCGGCCAGATCGTGGTCAGCGCCTCAGCGGACGGCGCCGAAGTAACCTTCACGGTTTCTGACACCGGCATCGGGATCCCACAGGCGGACCAGCCCCGCATCTTCGAGCGCTTTTACCGCGTTGATGTTGCGCGTTCGCGCGAAGTTGGCGGCACCGGGCTGGGGCTCTCCATAGCCAAGCATCTTGTGGAAGTGCACGGCGGCCGCATCTGGGTCGAGAGCGAAGTGGGCCAAGGCTCGCAGTTCCATTTCACCGTTCCCATCTTTGACCCGGAGCGGGCCGCCCTTCGCTCCGGGCGTTAGCCCGAGCGGCGAGACGATGGTAAAAGTCCCCTCCCGCCCGTAACTCTCCTCGTTTCCCGCATTTTCACATTCTTGTGAACAAACTGTAACCCTTTCCGGCAGAGAATTTTGCTTACGAGCGGGGCGCGTGGCTTTCTGGCCTGCGCTCCGAAAGGGGACCCATGGGAGCAACTGCCGGACCGACGGAAGTCGTGCTCTACGACACGCTTGTGAACTATCTCGTTTCCATGGCGCGCACTGTCGAAGGAGCCATGAACCGCGCGCTCGACGCCATCGTTAGCCTGGAAAATCCCCAAACGTCGGCTCTCCCCGGGGAAGTGTTTCTCCTCGAGCCCCGCATCAACGAAATGGAAATTGT
>QHZC01000080.1:16630-28115 GCA_003224515.1 Acidobacteriota bacterium | reverse complement strand
GCGGTGAATCTCGCCGAGCGCGTCATCTCCCTCGGCGAAATGCAGCGCGCGCAGGTTCCCGAAGAACTAGCCCCGATGGCCTCTGCGGTGCGCGCCATGGTCAGCAAAAGTCTCGGCGCGCTCATTTTCCGCAACGTCGAGATGGCCACTCAGGTGCGCGAAAGCGATGATGTCGTCGATCAATACCGCGATCGCATCTTCGAACAGCTCCTCCTGCACATGACACAAGAGCCCACGTTGGTGAGCCCGGGCCTCCAATTCATTCTTGCCACGCGCCACCTCGAACGCATCGCGGACCACGCCACCAACATCGCCGAGGACATCATCTTCTGGGTCCGTGGTCTCGACGTCCGCCACGGCCGTGGTCTTACGGTCCGCCCCGACCAGAACGACCAGACCAATCCTTCTTCTGCTGGGGATTCCGTCATCACCGAGAATTCACATGTCCTTCATTCAGACGTGACCCCGGACTGCCAGACTGAGAGCGCTTGATCTTCACGTAAAGTCCTACCACGGGGACCGGTGCACCCCTGGCCCGGTCCCCATCTCCCCGCTCTTGGAATTTTGCAACACACTCCAGGCATCCCTTGACCGGCAAGCCGCGCAAAAATTCGGCAGTGCCGAACATGACCTGTGGCGTCCCCACCGTCAGCGCCCTCGGCGTTGTCGGTGAAGCTCCCGTTCGCGATAGCCATATCCCCAATTGGTATGGCGCCGTCGGCGTGAATATCGGCATCCCCATATTCAATGGTTTTCTCTTCAACGCGCGCGCCAAAGCCTCCAAAAAACCGAGGCAGATTTCGCCGACACGGATTGCCAAATGCCAATATCGCTTGACCCAAATCGTCCTCGCTTATACGATTTCCTCACCGAAATAGGTTCCCTGTTGGTTGTTGTTAACAGATCGAAAAATCCGCAACCTCTGATACGTCAATGGTTTCCCGTGAATTCCCTAGTATTGTTACAGGATATTCACATTCGGTTGACGTAGTTGTAAGACAGGGCCTTTACCCTCTGCCGCAGGGCGGTGCAGATTGTTTTCGCTACCAGGTCGAATTTTGCTCCAAAGAGAGAGGAAATGAAAAAACTAGCAGCGCTAACACTATCGTTGTTCCTCGTTTCCGGAACTGCTTTTGCCGATACCGCGAAAGACGCCGGTCCGCAACCTGCCAAGGGGGCTCAGCCGGCCAGGCCCAAAGCGGCCAAGAAGGCTGAAAAGTCCGATGCCGCCATCGCCGCGCAACTCGAAGAGCTCCGCCAGATCCTGCAGTCGCAGCAGGAACAGCTTCAGATGTTGAAGGAAGAGCTCGCCAAGCGTGACCACCAGATCGACGAAGCGCGCGAAGCGGCGGCGGCGGCCAATGCTCGTGCAGCCGAAGCGAGCACCAAAGCCGGCAAAGCGGTAAACTCCACCGCCGAAGTGAGGTCCACGGCGGTTTCGCTCAACTCCTCGGTCAGGGACTTGAAGGCCAGCAATGAAGTGCTCAAGACCACCGTGGCCAAGGAACAGACGGAAGCGAAGAAAGCCGACGAAACCGGCCCCTCAACGATCAAGTACAAAGGCATCAACATCACGCCAGGCGGCTTCATCGCGGCGGAAACGATTTTTCGCAATCGCGCCACCAGCGGCGACATCAACACGCCGTTCACCGGCATCCCGTATCCCAACAACGCTTTGAGCAAGGTTACGGAGAACAACTTCACTGCTCGGCAGACCCGCGCGACGATGCTGGCCGAAACGAATATCGGCAGCGCTAAGGTGACGGGCTACTTTGAAGGAGATTTCCTCGGTGCCGGCACGACTTCCAACAACCGCCAGAGCAACAGCTACGTGTTCCGCCAGAGGCAGCTGTGGGCAAACGTCACCTGGGAGAGCGGTTTCTCTGTCACGGCCGGTCAGATGTGGAGCCTGGTGACCGAAAGCAAGAAGGGCATTGCCAATCGCCAGGAGGCATTTCCACTGCAAATTGATTCGCAGTACGTCGTGGGCTGGGCTTGGCAGCGCGCTTACTCCTTCCGCGTCGTGAAGGATTTTGGAGGCAAGTTTGCCTTGGGTCTCGGGATCGAGGGTCCGCAAACCACGATCGGTGGCCGCGGTTCAGCAACCAGCCCGGCAAGCTTTTTCATCAATGCTCCCGGTGCGGGTGGCGGTCTCTATAACACTTTTGATAGTTCCGGCTATACGTTGAACAGGACGCCCGACCTCCTCGTTAAAGCGGCGTTCGATCCCGGCTGGGGTCACTATGAAGTCGTCGGCATCGTCAGCAATTTCCGCAATCGCGTCTACCCCTGCGGCGTGGCCAGTGCGGCCGCTCCATGCCCGATCGATGGAAGTATGACACCGTCCACTCTTGGCGTAATCAACGACTCAAAGACGGGCGGCGGCGGCGGCTTCACAGCGCGTCTTCCCATCGTTGCGAAGAAAGTCGACCTCGTTGGACACGTGCTGGGCGGTGACGGTGTTGGGCGTTATAGCTCGGCGCAGCTGGCTGACGTGACCTCACGAGCAGATGGTACGCTTGCACCGATCAAGAACGCAGCGTGGTTAGGCATGCTCGAGCTGCATCCCAATGCAAAACTGGATATTTATGCCTATGGGGGCGGCGAATACGACGCCCGAGCGGCATACACGACTGCGACGGGTAGGCCTGTTGGCTATGGCTCGGCCCTTTTCAACAACAGCGGGTGCAGCACCGAGCTGGTCCCGGTAACGAACACGACGCCAGCTCCGCCAGCGGGCAGCAGCTTCCCCAGCGGCGGGGCGAATTGCGCCGGAGACATCCACCACATCATCGAAGCCACGCTCGGGTTCTGGCACAAGTTCTACAACGGACCGAAGGGCCGCGTGCAGTGGGGTGTGCAGTACTCCTATCTGACGAAGTATGCCTGGTCCGGCAACAACTTCAACTTCACAACCGGTGTGGCCGGTCCAAGTCTTCGCCCGCACGCCGTAGACAACATGGTGTTCACCTCTTTCCGCTATCACCTGCCGTAGTCCAGGCCAGGCAATCGCGGCTCGCCCCTCCCCTGGGGGCGGAAAAAGGGCAGTCGCAAGAGCCTTAAGCGCGGCTGCTTGTGCGGTAGGCGGCCGCCGATTCAAGCAACAATGAAGAGGTTGTAACAATGCAGTAACAATTAGGCGACATACTCGCCCGAGAAAAGATAAGTTTTTCAGACGGAGAGGAAGCATGAAGAAAATAGCGGGAATGCTCTTGGTAGTTCTGGCCCTCGCCGGCGTTTTGTGGGCCGATAGCGCGCTCTCAATCACCGGTGCTGGCGCAACATTTCCATACCCCATGTATTCGAAATGGTTTGACGAGTACCACAAGAAAAACACCGGTCTTCTGATCAACTATCAATCCATCGGATCGGGCGGCGGTATCAAGCAAGTCGCCGAAGGCACCGTGGATTTCGGCGCCACCGATGGCCCGATGAACGACGATCAGCTCAAGGCTTTTCAGGATAAGCACGGATTCGCCATCCTGCACTTTCCCACCGTGCTCGGTGCTGACGTACCCACCTACAACATCACCGGTGTCGACGCGAATTTGAATTTCACGCCGGAAGCACTGGCAGGTATTTTCCTCGGCAAAATCACCAAGTGGAATGATCCGGCGATCGCCAGCGTCAACAAAGACGTCAAGCTTCCCGCCGAGGACATCGTCGTCGTGCACCGCGCCGAAAGCAGCGGCACCAGCTATATCTGGACGGACTATCTTTCAAAAGTCAGCGAGGAATGGAAAGGCAAAGTTGGCAAGGGCGCAGCCGTAAATTGGCCGGTGGGATTAGGCGGCAAGGGCAACGAAGGCGTTACTGGCACGATCAAAAATACTCCCAACTCCATCGGTTATGTCGAGCTCATCTACGCCGAAGCGAACAAAATACCCTACGGCAATGTCAAGAACGCTGCCGGCATATTTGTCAAAGCTTCGCTCGCGGCCGTCAGTGCGGCCGCGGCCGGTGCGGCCAAGGAAATGCCGGATGACTTCCGGGTTTCGATTACCAACGCCCCGGGTAAGGCCTCTTATCCCATCTCCAGTTTTACCTGGCTTTTGATTCCCGAAAAATTTTCCGATGCCACAAAGCGCGACGCTATCAAGGGCTTCCTCAAATGGGCATTGGCTGATGGCCAGAGCTATGCGGAAAACCTGTCCTATGCGAAGCTGCCGAAGGAGGTTGTGGCGAAGGAAGTGAAAGCCATCAACAAGATCCAGTAACGCTGGCTGCAAAAGTGGCAACGACAACTAGTACGGTTCCGAGCGCGGGCCCCGTTGCGGGCTCGCGCTCATTTCTATCCCGGCTGCGCGAAGGCGACGAAATCGCGCGGATAATTACTTCTTTGTTTGCCGCTTCGGTTGTATTGATCACCCTGCTCCTCGTTTTCGAATTGTGGCAAGGCTCCGTGCTGCCCCGGCACAAGTTCGGCTTCAATTTTTTCCGCACCTCCGTCTGGGACCCCATTTTCGATCAGTTTGGTGCGCTTCCTTTTATCTACGGCACTGTCGTCACCGCCGCCGTTTCACTGCTCATCGCCGTCCCCCTGGGCATCGGCGCCGCCATTTTTCTTGCCGAGCTGGCCCCCGCCAGAGTTTCCGACGCGCTCGAATTTTTCATCGATCTTCTCGCCGCCGTACCCAGCGTCATCTACGGCCTGCTGGGCGTCTTCATCGTCCTTCGGCTTCCTTCCGCTATTTCAAGGCCCCGCCTACGGCGTCGGCTTTCTGACCGCAGGCATCGTCCTCGCCATCATGGTCATCCCCTATATCATTTCCGTCTCCCGTGAAGTGCTCCTCTCGGTCCCGCGCGACCAGCGCGAAGCCGCCCTCTCTCTCGGGGCCACGCGCTGGGAATCCACCTGGAAGGTTGTTGTTCCTTTCGCCCGAACAGGCATTTTTGGTTCAATTTTCCTGGCCCTCGCCCGCGCCTTAGGTGAAACCATGGCCGTTACCATGGTCATCGGCAATACCCCGGTCATCAGCACTTCTCTGTTTTCTCCCGGATATTCCATCGCCGCCGTCATCGCCAACGAATTCACCGAAGCCACCGGCGATCTTTACACGCAATCTTTGATCGAACTTGGCCTGGTGCTCTTCCTTCTGACATTCATATTGAATGGCGTCGCCCGCTTGCTGATCGTGGCCACTTCGCAGCGCGGCAGCGGACTGGGGTAGGCATGAGCCCTCGTCTTCGCTGGCGCAAATTCGTGAGCGGCTTCATGCTGACGATGACCGGGGCATGCGCACTAGTTGCCGTTTCCGTGCTCTTCTTCGTTCTCGGATACCTCGTTTATCATGGTGGCACTTCCATTAATTGGAATTTTTTCACTAAGTTGCCAGCGCCCGTCGGCGAGTCCGGTGGCGGCCTGGCCAACGCCATTCTCGGCAGCGCCAAGTTGCTCCTGCTCGCTTCGTTCGTGGGTGTTCCCATCGGATTCTTTGGCGCCATCTATCTTGCGGAATTTAGCGGCGGGACCATCGCTTTTGTTGTCCGCTATGCTGCGGACTTGCTCAACGGCGTGCCCTCCATCGTCATCGGTATTTTTGCTTACAGCCTTGTCGTTCACCCTTTCAAGCACTACTCCACACTCGCCGGCGGATTCGCTCTCGGCCTGATGATGATTCCCATCACTCTCCGCAGTACCGAAGAATTTCTGCGCGCGGTTCCGAACGCTTTGCGCGAAGCCGCCATGGCTCTGGGCGCCAGCAAGTGGAAAACCATCGCCACCGTCATCGTCCCGGCCGCGTATCGTGGCATCCTCACCGCCATTCTGCTGGCCTTCGCCCGAGTCGCGGGGGAAACCGCACCGCTCCTGTTTACCGCGCTTGGCAATCAATTCTGGAGCCCTGGCTGGGAACAGCCCACGGCTTCCCTGCCGGTTATGATCTTTACTTATGCGGTCGCTCCGTACGATGATTGGCATCGCCAGGCCTGGGCCGCGGGGCTTGTCCTGCTCGGTTTGATTTTGGTCATCAACATCGTAGCCCGGGCGATTCTTTCCCGGGGCATTGCGGTTCCGAGGACTTGATCTATGCACGCTTCTGTGAGGCCAGCATTGTCCGTGAACATACCTCCCCTAGTGACCGGCGCAACGACGCGGGAGACGTCGGCGGCCCTCTCGATGCGCATGACCATCTCCAAGGTCAATTTCTTTTACGGCAACAAGCAGACCCTGTTCGATATCAGTATGGGCATCGCCACCAGCAAGGTCACCTCTCTTATTGGTCCGTCCGGCTGTGGCAAGTCCACCTTGCTTCGCACCCTCAACCGCATGCACGAAACCGTGCGCCATGCCCGGCTCGAGGGGGAAATTCTTCTCGACGGCCAGAGTATCCTTACCCAGGACGTTACTGCGCATCGCCGCCGCGTCGGCATGGTCTTTCAGCGCCCCAATCCTTTCCCTAAGTCGATTTTCGACAATGTTGCCTACGGCCTGAGGATTAACGGTTCGAAAGCCCCCATCGCCGAAGCGGTCGAAAAAAGCTTGCGGCATGCCGCGCTCTGGGACGAAGTGAAAGACCACCTCCACAAGTCGGCCTACGAACTTTCGGGGGGACAGCAGCAGCGCTTGTGTATCGCGCGGGCCCTCGCCGTCGAGCCCGAAGTGCTTCTTCTCGACGAACCGTGTTCGGCGCTCGACCCCATCAGCACCGCGAAAATCGAAGAACTGCTCGTACAGTTGAAGGACTTGTGTACCATCACCATCGTTACCCACAATATGCAGCAGGCCGCACGCGTCAGTGACTTCACTGCGTTTTTGCTCACCGGGCAGCTCATCGAGTTCAGTCCCACCCCGCAGCTCTTCACCACGCCGGGTGACCCGCGCACGGAGGCCTATATCACCGGCCGCTTTGGATGACCCTGCCCGTTGAGGTTTAGCAGGCTGGTCATCCTGAAGCGATCCGGGGAGGATCGCTGATCGTGGATTCCAGCCCTGCCGGAAAGATCTCAACCGATGCTTCGGCGAGAATCTGGAATTAGAGTTTTACTAAGGTGGAAGAGGACAGGATGGAACGTCACTTTGAAAAAGATCTGAACGAATTGAAGGAGCGCCTGCTGTGGATGGGCAGCCTCGCGGAGCGCGCCGTTCACCAGTCCGTTCACGCGGTATTGGATAGCGATGAACAGCTCGCCAAGCGCGTCCTCGAGGAAGAAGACGCCATCAACGAACTCCAGATGGAAGTCGACGATCGCGTCGTTCAGCTTCTTGCGCTGCACCAGCTCATGGCCATCGATCTCCGCTTCGTGCTGGCCGTCTCGCGCATCAATAACGATCTCGAGCGCATCGGCGATCAGGCTGTCAACATCGCCCAGGGAGCCCTGCGCATCCTCCGCCACCCGCGCGTGAAGCCGTACGTCGATCTGCCGCGCATGAGCGAGCTCACCGAAGAGATGGTTCGCAATGCCCTCAACGCCGTCGTCCGCCGCGACGTTGACCTTGCCCAGAGTGTCCTGGCCACCGACGATCAAGTGGACCACTACCGCGACCAGATTTTCCGTGAATTGCTCACCTACATGATGGGCGATTCCAGCGTCGTCTTTCCCGCATTCGAATTGATCCTCGTCGCCAAGAACCTCGAGCGCATCGGCGATCACGCCACCAACATCGCGGAGGACGTCATCTACCTCGTCCAGGGCCAGGACATCCGCCATCCCACCGTGGACCGCCGCTGATGGACAACTCCACTTCCAGGCTTGCGCTATTTTGACGCCATGGCCTCATCCTTTAGGTGTTTGGCGCATGCCTCTACTGTGCTCCGTTGTCCGTGTGTCGAGTCCTGTTTGTGGACGGCGTAAGGTTGGAAGACGCGGAGGAGGGGGTAAGTTCGGAACACTTTTGCACTGATTAAAACGCAGCCCTTCTCTTTTCAAGCGATTCCACACTCTTTGCTGAGACCACCCGGGTGGGGGTATCTCTTCGACAGCTTGCGCGAAAGTTGCGTCGGCCCTACTACACTCACGGGCTCGCGGAAAGGAGTCGCAGGCCGCCGGCGTTTAAGAGCGCCAGCAATAGGAGCGCTGCCAGGACCGAAATGGCAATTCCAAGCTTCCGGTCCGGAGTGCGCACCAACTTTGCCGTGATGCGCTGCGTCCCTGCGGGGAGCAGCAGGACCATCTGGCCGTTGGTCTCCGCCTGCTGTGGTGTCACCGTCTTGCCGTTCACCTCCACGTGCCACGCCGGATAGTTGAGCAGCCGCAGCCCCACTCGCAACGGTTCCCGCGAAGCCAGGCGCAAGGTTTTTTCTTCCGCGGTCCATCGTTCGATATGAATCTCCGCTTGCGGTGGGCGGCCTTCAGATTCCTCGGCCGAAAGAATCTGCACCCGCGCCGCTTTTTCCGGCAAGTTGTAATGATCATCGCCCACCGGATCGTATTCGTCCGTACCATCGAAACCCTGGTCGTTTGCAATCGCTTCCCGCAATACAGGAATGTCTTCGGAATCCCACCAGGCACTCCGAACCAGAAAAGTCCCCGTTCCACCAGTTACGATAAGCACCAGCACAGCCCATATCCATGGCATTCGCGCGCGCGCCATGGCAGCGCACAGAAAATAGGCGTACGCCACCGCGAGAATGGCCATCCATCTCCACGGAAACTGCACAAATCGCAGCTTCGGAAGGTGCTCCCAAAAAACCGAACTGGGGCGGATCATCAGAATCGTCGCCGCCAGGGAGAGCAGCAACAGCCGTTTGCTTGTCTCATCTCTTTCTTGTTCCTGAACCGTTCCTCGTTGCACCGCAATCCCCGCGATCCCGGTCATCACCATGAGCAGAATCGCCACGCTCGAGGCCATCCAATTGAACACGTTATGTTCTGGATCATTGATCATCGTATAGAGGAAGTTGTCCCCGGGCTGCAACCCCGAGGAAAGCGCCTGCGCGATATTCACCCAGCGTTGCTCGTAAGCCGCGGGCCAAAGATAAAAGCTCGTCAATGCAAAACCCAGCGCCAATCCGCCCGCGCCGCGCCGCAACGGCCGCAAGGATTTTTCCCCAACCGCCGCCCATGCAAAAATAAGTGCCGCGCTGTAACTGGCCAGCACCCCGGCAGGCGCATTGGAAAGCCATACTGCCGCGAGCACTACCGCGAAGATCGTCATTGCCCGCGGCAGGGAACCCCGCTGATTCTCCGCCGGCCCGCATAATTCGAACGATTCCAGCACCAGCAGCGGCATCAGTGCGCACGCGAGTTGCTCGGCAAAGTCACTGCGCATGTATACGATCACCAGCGCATACGGATTTGCCGCATAACACGCGGCTCCAACGAGTGCCGCGCTTCCCGACAGAAATCGCCGCGCCAGCGCAAACGAACAGAGTCCTGCCATGGTCTGGGAGATGACGATGAAAACCCCCGGCACGGCATTCCAGGGAACCACAAAGCTTAGCGCCGCCCCCAGCATCCATGACAGTGGCGGATAAAAGATGAACCGCGGCTCGCCGAATCCGTGGTTCGCCCACTCCGCCCACCGCGGGAAAAGAATCCCCTCTCTCCACTGTCCCCGGACGTCCAGCCACGAGGCGGCGTGAAATCCAAAGTCGTGCCCCGAAGCGCTCCCCAGCCAGAAAAATGGCGCAATCACCAGCAACGATGTCGCCAGGGAAACGCCCAGCGCGAGCAGCCCTTCGCGAAATCCTGCGGCTGCGTTCATTTTGTTTGGGTGTTCAACGGGAGGTGCCATCGAGTGTTCACGCCATTGTAACCGCTAAGGAAACGCAGGGCCGTGCTTCATCCATTAGTGTGCGGCCACACCGCAGTTGAGCGATAATACACGCGCTCATGACCACCGCAAACATCGTACCCCCTCCGATTATCGAAGCGCGCAAACTGGAGAAATCCTACGCGCAGCCGGACGGCAGCCGCATCCTGGTTATCGCTCCAACCGATCTCGCTATCCATCCCGGCCAGATCATCGCGCTGCTCGGCGCATCCGGTTGCGGCAAGTCCACATTGCTGCGCATGTTGACCGGTCTTTCTCCTGCCAGCGCCGGCTCCGTCTACTGGCATGGCCACCCGGTAGGTGACGAATCGCCCAACGTTTCCATGGTCTTTCAAAGTTTCGCGCTGTTCCCCTGGCTCACGGTCCTAGAAAATGTCGAAGCTCCCCTGGAGGCCCGCGGCAGACCTCCCATCGAGCGTCGTAAGCGCTCCCTGCGCATTATTGACGCCGTCGGCCTCGACGGTTTTGAAACCGCCTACCCCAAGGAACTCTCCGGCGGCATGAAGCAGCGTGTCGGAGTCGCCCGCGCACTAGTCGTCGAGCCCGAAGTGCTCTTCATGGACGAACCATTTTCCGCGCTTGACGTCCTCACCGCGGAAACACTTCGTGGCGAGCTCCTGGAGCTCTGGCTCGGTCACAAGATTCCCACGCGCGCGATTTTCATGGTTACCCACAATATCGAAGAAGCTGTGGTCCTCGCCGACCGCATCATCGTCCTGGGCCGCAATCCCGCGCATATTCACGCCGATTTTAAGGTGGCTATGCCGCAGCCCCGCGACCGAAAGTCGGCCCACTTCATCGAGCTCGTCGACTCCATCTATCGCATCCTCACCGGTCCGGATCACAAGGACCGAGCTTGGCCGGTCTGCTGGAAATCCTGGCCGACCAGGGCGGCCGTGTCGACCTTCATGGACTGGCGGATGAACTGAGTCTTGAAGTCGACGCGCTGCTACCCTCGGTCGACACCGCCGCCCTGCTGGGCTTTTTGCGCCTCGAAGAAGGCCACGTGCTGATTACCCCCGAGGGGCAGGCGTTTGCGCAGGGAGACATTCAAGCGCGCAAAACGATCTTTCGCAAAGCCGCTCTCGCCAACGTGCCCTTGCTGCGGCAGATGGAACAAGCCCTGAAAGTCAAAGCCAACCGCACCCTGAACGAAGAGTTTTTCCACGACTTGCTCGACGAGCATTTTGGTGAGGAAGAATCCCGCCGCCAACTCGAAACCGCCATCCAGTGGGGGCGTTACGCCGAAATTTTTGATTACGACGCCGCCACCGGCAAGCTGACCCTCACCGAGGCCTGACGCTCCGTGCCGGATCTGACTCTCTCAACCGCCCGGGCTGCGCCGCTTCCTCCGAGGGTGCAGCGGCCCGCGGGCTCGCGCTGGAGCTGGGCATTCCTCATCGATATCGCTGTTTTTCTGTTTGTCTTCGCTGCGATTTTTGGCGTGTACGCCATTGGCCGCTCCTGGCTTGGCCCCGTCCATCCGCACGTTGAGATTTCGCAGAATCCCCGAGTGCTGCCACTCTACGCACTTTATTCGCTGGTGCGCATCAGCGTCGCTTATGCGCTGAGCCTGATTTTTGCTCTGGCCTACGGCTACCTTGCCGCCAGCTCGCGGCGCGCCGAAATCATCATGGTTCCGCTGCTGGACATCCTGCAGTCGATTCCCGTGCTCAGCTTCCTCCCCGGCGTGATGCTAGCCATGGTCGCTCTTTTCCCGTACAGCCAGCTTGGCGTCGAACTCGGCTCCATCCCGCTTATATTTACGGG
>QHZC01000080.1:9833-16618 GCA_003224515.1 Acidobacteriota bacterium | reverse complement strand
CCATGAAGTCGCGATCATCTACCGCTTCGGCCGCTGGCAGCGCTTCGCCGAGCTCGACCTTCCCTTCTCCACTATCGGCCTGGTCTGGAATTCCATGATGTCGGTTGCCGGCGGCTGGTTTTTTCTGATGGCCTGCGAAATGTTCGTCCTCGGCAATCGCGACTTCCGTCTCCCCGGCCTTGGCTCTTTTCTTCAAACGGCGGCGAGCCATGGCGACACTCGTGCGATTCTCTGGGGCCTCGTTGCCATGATCGCCGTCATCGTTCTCCTCGATCAGCTGGTTTGGCGGCCCATCATCGTTTGGGCGGACAAGTTCAAGTTCGAGCAGGTGGAAAGTTCCGGCGCTGCGCCATCTACCCTGCTCAATCTCATCGGCCGCGCTTCCATGGTCCTGCGCTTGTATCGCCGCATCGTTCAGCCGGTCTTTAACTGGCTCACACTTGCCTTTTCTCTTGGCGCCCGCCGCGCCGCGGAAACTTTTTCTGCTCCGAAACAGCACCGCCTGCGCCGCTGCATCGGTTATCTGCTCGCCGCCGCGGTTCTAGTCGGTTTGGGCTTTGCCGTTTTCCACGCGGCCCGCGAATTGTCCGGTCTTCACCGCGTGGACTACATCGAGCTCCTCGAAAGCGCCGTGCTCACTTTTCTGCGCGTCAATACCGCGCTCATCCTCGGCGCGCTCTGGACCGTTCCTGTTGGCGTGGCCATCGCTTCCAATCCTCGCTTGGCCCGCATCGCGCAGCCGCTTGTGCAGATGGCCGCTTCCATTCCCGCGACGGCCCTCTTTCCGATTATTCTTTTATTTCTGCTGGGTCTCCGCGGCGGCCTCGAAATTGCCGCCATGCTCCTGATGCTCCTCGGCACACAGTGGTACATCCTTTTCAACGTCATCGCCGGCGCCATGGCCATTCCCGCGGACCTCAAGGAAGCCGCGCAAATCTTTCGCTTCGGCTCCTGGGATCGCTGGCGTCTCCTCATGCTGCCGGGCATTTTTCCGTATCTCGTTACTGGTATGGTGACCGCATCGGGCGGCGCCTGGAACGCCAGCATCGTCGCAGAATACTTTCATTTCCAGGGCAGAATCGTTTCGACCCCCGGCCTCGGCAGCACCATCAGCAGCGCCACCGACGCCGGCCGCTTCGACGTCCTGCTCGCTTCAACGCTCATCATGGCCACCGTCGTCGTGCTGATCAACCGCCTGCTTTGGCGCCGCCTCTATCGCCTGGCCTCCTCGCGCTTCAAGCTGGAGGCGTAGTACAATCCATTGCATACGAATCTTTTTTCTTCCAAACGCATATGCCTGAATCCAAATTCCCCTCCGGCGCTTCGGCGTGGAGCGACCAGGACTTCCTCCGGGCTTTCGAGGATCTATCGTTTCCCACCGATCTCTTCCGCCACCGCGAACACCTCCGCGTCGCCTGGCTCTACCTGAAATTGAGCGACGCATCAAGGGCCGCAGAATGCATGTCACAGGGCATTCGCCGCTTCGCCAATCACCATGGCGCGACCGAGAAATACCATCACACGCTTACATTGGCTTGGATGCGCCTGGTCGTCGCCGCCTTGGTGAAAACACCGGAAGGATGCACTTTTGAGCAGTTCTTCACCGCCCATCCGCAACTGCAGGACAGCAACCTTCTCGCCAAATATTACTCGAAAGAACTCCTGGAGACTGCCGCTGCCCGTGAAGCTTGGGTCGAACCCGACCTCCAGCCGCTCCCGGAGCTAAGGATTTACCGCTGCTGATTTCTTCTCGTTCGCCTTCGGCTCGGGCGCTTTTCGTTCCTCTGGTTTCTCGCCCCAGATGTACTGCGCGAACCATTTTTCGTTTTCTTCCATCACTGCGCGTTGCTGTTTCGGTTTTGTGATCCCGTGCCCGAATCCTTTGTAGACAATCATCTTTACGGGCACACCGCGGTCTTCCAGCGCTTGCCGCAGTTCGTAGGCATTCGGGATCGGCACTCTTCGGTCGTTCTCTCCGTGTTGGATCAAAGTCGGCGTCTTGGCCTTCGCGATGTAGCTGATCGGTGAAGTCTTCTTGTAAATTTCCGGGTCGTCCCACGGTGTGGCGTGCAGATATTGCGACGTGAACGGCGTGATGTCCGTATTCGCATAGTACGTCAGCCAGTCGGAAATCCCCGCGCCGACCGAGACCGCCTTGAAGCGGTCGCTCGATGCGGTGATGAAAGCCGAAATGTACCCGCCCTGGCTCTAGCCCATCGAACCCACGCGGTCCTTGTCCACCCAGCCTTTCGCAATCAGCGCATCCACGCCGCTTATCGCATCGACAGTAGCCGGCCGAACCGCGGTAATTCGGCCGCAGCACCAGCGCTCCTTTGGCCACAAATCGCTCGATCGGATAATAACGGTCCGCGTTCACGATCGGCTGATCAACACCCGTGGGCCCCCCATGAATCACCACCAGTAACGGGTATTTTTTCTTTGCATCGAAACCGGCCGGCTTGTAAACAACTCCCTCAATGGTCGTTCCGTCCGCCGACTTCCACGAAGTCACTTCCCGGTGCGCCAGAGTAAATGCCTTGAGCTGATCGCCCATGGAGGTCAACTTCTTGCCTTCCCACGGCGCGACATTGGACGAATACACCTCTCCATATTGATTTTCGAGTGCCGCCCGGTAAGCCACCTGCTTGTAGTCTTGCGAAAACGAAAAGGAAAACGACGCCATATGATCCGGCGCGCTGAGTTTCTCGACGGTCTTTGTCGCGGGATTCAGCCGGAAGAGGTGCGCGTAGGTCTTCTGCTCGGCGGCGAAATAAATCCCATCCGGTCCCCAGCCGATGAGCCCCGGATCTTCATCGAAGCCTTCCGTCAGAATCTGCGGCGTCCCTCCTTCCGCGGCTACCACGGCGATCTTCGCGTTCGTGTAGTAGTAATATTTCGCTCCCGCCGCTGTTTCGAACGCAATCTTTTTTCCATCGGGTGACCATTTCGGATTTGTATCCGGTCCCGCCGTACTGACGATCTTCTTCACCGCGCCGTCGCCGACCGTCACGACGTATAAATCGGCTGTCTCCGAGGAAATCAGGTCCGGGTCTTTCTGCGCACTGAAAGCCATGCGCGTCCCCTCCGGCGACCACGAAAACTCTCCCACGCTGAATTTATCGCCATCCGTCAGCCGTTTGGGCTCCGTTACGGACGCGCCTCCGCCTGGAACTTCAATGGCCCAAAGATGCGTCATCTGGTAATCGGCGTGGACTACGGAATATTCGCCGTATTTCTCTTTGCGGTCCTTCAACGCCTTGGGGTCCGGGTCCGACATCGAAAAAGCGATGCGCCTGGAATCCGGCGCCCAATCAAGGGCATTCACGTCGTTGTCTACCTTCGTGAGCTGCTGCGCCTCGCCTCCATCTGCCGAAATCACATACAACTGCTTCTTGCCCTCAGGTGTTCCCGCAATTTGCCCGGGCCGGTCGGAAAGAAACGCGATCCATTTTCCGTCCGGCGACCACGCGGCATTGATGCTCGATTTTTTCGCCGAAGTCAGCGCGTGCGATTCGCCGGTCGCAATGTCCGCAATCCACAAGTTCCTGTCGAACGCGTTCTCTTCCCAATTCGCCTGCTGCACTTCGTAGACCACGCGCTTCCCATCTGGCGAAATCTTCGGATTGAAGGCCGCTTTCCATTCCAGCGACTGGTCGATGGTTGGCGTGGTCGAAGCCCTGGCCTTCGCGTCCTTCCCCGTCTCCTGCGCCCCAGCAGAAAGCACGAGCAACCCGCACGTCGCCAACGCAAGAGGAATCAAAGACACCTTTCGCATCGCTCCATACCCCCTTTTTTTGCAAGAGACGTGAACTCAATACTTGCGGTTCCAGCGGAGGAATCCGATGAAAAGACCAACCCCCACCATGGCAAATCCCAAGTAGACGGGCCAGCCGTGCAGCATCGTTGCCGACACCATCGCGCCCAAGGCGGACAGGACCAGCAAGAGGGCCGCCCCGCCCTTCGTTAGTTTCCTCTGTTCGACCACTCGCGTTTCACTTCTTGCCTTTGTGATGCCCACTCTGCATCACGCCGGCGTTTTTTCCCGGCCTTAAGCTCTCGCCAACTCTCGGCTCAGGTACACGATCTGTCCTACATGATGATACGCATGCCCCGCACAGCGCAGGAAAATTTGAAAGCGATCCACAGCTTCCGGCTCCCGCTCGGCGGTGTACGCTTTCCCCCAGTCCTCCGCGCTCTGCTTTCGAATCGTCGCCACCACCATGGCGATCGCAAGGTCAAATGCCCGCAGCGCGTCCTCCTTCGGCGGTGGCTGCTTATCGGTAAACTCATGGTCGCGGTCCCGCACGTATCCCGTTTCCGCGACGCGTGATCCGATGTAGTAGTTCAAATTGCCGGTCATGTGCAGCACCAGGTGCCCGACGCTGTTTCCGTAATTGTACGGCTTACGCCAGAACTGTTCGTTCGAAAGCGGGCCCACCCACTTATGTAACTGCGCCGCAATAAATTCGTAATAGCCTGTTAGCCCCGCAACCACCGTTTCGTTCATTTTTGGCATAGAGGAGAACCCCGTTGCACCCATCCTGAGAGTTAGTTGGATGAACTCCAGCGCCGCCGGGTTTATTCCCTTAGGCGAAACGCGTAATTCGAACACTCTCGGCAGGACCTCCTTCCAACCCCATCCCGGAACGCCGACAATAGCCTCTCGCTGCAAAATGTCAAGCTATTCGCTCTCGTTCCGCTTGCTTCAATCGGAATGATTCCCTCGCGAAGGAAAAATAAAACGTTGCATCTCTATGCTCACGAATCGGATCTGGACGCCTTTCAAATTCCGCAAACCAAACACTCGACTCCGCCGGGAAATCTTTAGGATCTGCCAAAGTAAGAGTTGCGCCTCGGAGAAGGAAGCGCAAAATCCCGTCCTCTGAAAATGTGAGTTGCAATATATCGGCCAGGCAAAGAGTTAGCTGGGCGCTCCTAAGAGAAATCACACAGCCGGAGTTGGAACCCAGCACTGCTGGGTTCTCATTCTGACGCTCCCATCTGCCAAAAGTGTTCAGCGCATCCGCGTAGGACTTGCTTTCTGAATCCCCCACGCGTTGGCTATTCTAGCTGCGTAAGCCGCCACTGGTCCCGCCACATCCTAAGAGCACTCCTTGTGCTTTTGTGCTCGCGGTGGCCTCCGCGTCCTGTCTTTCTGTTGTCTGCTTTTTTTCTGCAGTTGCGCTTATCCCCCCTTTCCACAACCCTCCGGTAGGGAGTCCTTCCGTACTATTGACCCTGTTACTGCCATCCACGGACACTGAGTACAGGATGGCTCGCTACTCCGCCTTTCTCGGGCGTCGCGTGGAGGTGCAATATCGCGCCGGCGATATCCTTTTGCCCGCCTCTGGCACGTTTGTCGCTGATTCCGGCCGTTCCATTTTCCTCGAACAGAATTTCGAGCAGCGCGGACAGCACAAGCACTTTCGCTGGGAAATCCCCTATCAATATCTGGTGCGCATCGAAGAAAAACCCGACTCCGGCGCCTCGGCAAACGGCGTCCCCGCTACCGCCACTCCCAAAGCCGCGCCCGAAGCCGCGGTCGCGTCCAAGCCTAACACCGAGCCTATCAGCGCCGCCGCCACCGCCTCGGCCGGCGGCGCTCCCGGCCGCCTCCCCCTCCCCCGACGCCCCAAAACCGCTTGATTAATGCCGCTCTTGTTCGCCATCCTCCGGAACCCTCCTGGAGGCACGACCAGTTTTACGGCCAAGTAGTTGCGAACGATAGTAATGGGATGGTTCGCCACTTTTGCTTATCCGGCAGCCTTCCCGTGCTGGCGGATCTAGCTGCCGCCTAGGTGACGACTGCGGAGAACATGATTTCTTGCCAGGTGTGCTGGCGAATGAAGACATGGCACAACGGTCGAACCCGACGCTCTGGAAAACCGGAGAAGCTCTTTCAAGACTGAGATAGTCATGGGGAAAAGAGCCCAGCGCATTCCATCCTGCCAGGAGTAATTCACTTCAACAAAGGCGGTGTCCACTTGCGCAGACCAACCTGTGACATCCTCACATTTCGGGGCGAAGCGGCGGACCATACATTTCCGAGATCCGGTTACAGTCCGATCTCAATAGCCGGGACAAGCTACGATCGGCAAGAACTTTTTCACCAGTTTGGCATCGAGCACAGTAGTTCGTTTCGTTGTCCGCGTAGCGAATCCGCTGAATCTTTTCTCCACACCTCAAGCATGGCTCTCCGTAGCGTCCGTGAACCGCCATGTCCTTGCGAAACGCGGTCACCATTTCCGGAAAGCCAGACTCCGTCTCTGACCGCAGCCGGTCGGTCCAGAACTCTAGGGTATGGCGCGTCGCCGCGAACAGCCTTTCCCACTCGTGCGGCTCCAGCTTGTGCGTGAGGGTGATGGGCGACAATTGAGCTGCGTGCAAGATCTCATCGGAATATGCGTTGCCGATGCCACTGACTAGGCGCGGATCGGTAAGAGCCCTCTTGAGCGTGCGGTTTTCGGCCGTAAGGGCCTCGCGAAACGAGCTAAGGTCGCTCGTGAAGATGTCGATTCCCCCCGGGTCCACGGAACGCAAGCCCTGCTCGCCAGTGAGGACATACAACGATGCGCGGTGCTTTGTGCCCGCTTCCGTAAGCACCAGAGAGCCACTGGGAAAATCGAAGGCTGCCAGACTCTGGCGGCCCGCCAGCTTTGCCTTTGGTGGCCGCCAGTGCAACCGGCCAGCGATCATCAAGTGCAGCACCAGCCAGAGATCGCCTTCTACTCCAATCGCGATTCGCTTGCCGATTCGCCGCAGTTCGCGGACGACGCGGCCCTCCA
>QHZC01000080.1:0-9726 GCA_003224515.1 Acidobacteriota bacterium | reverse complement strand
CATGCTTATCAGCTTGCAGGTCGCAACCGCGCTTTTGCAACCGGGCTCTTTACCATGGAGGGAAATTACCGGCGCCCATTCTAGTGGAACGACGGCCGACTATAAAGGGGGCTCGAAATGCCCGAGAAATGCCCGGTGCGGCGACTTCGAAAGATAGCGTGTTTTACGGGCGGGTAGAAATCGCGGGCAGAGAGAAAGGCCAAGTCAGCGGGCTTGGGCGGTAAGGAGAGTCAGGTCATCGGCCTGGCTGGCGCGACTGAATTCCTGGACGGATTATCCGGGTGCCGCGCGTCGTACATCCAGAGGAAGCCGTAGAGGATGGCGGCGGCGGCAAACAGAGCCGCCAGTGCAGCCACAAGGGGCCGGGGCAGTGAGGACCAGCGGCGCATAAATACGGGGGCACAAACAAGGAATGTGCCCGGGTTCCCTACGATGAGCCGATGCGCGAGTCAATCAAGTCGCTGCAAACGGCCCTGGGTTTAGCGACTTCCATAACCGCGCGGTTGCCTGCTCGCTTGTTGGCGATGAATCATCATCTCCAAGGTGTGACCCGGGGTAGGGCAAGGACCTCGGTCTCTCTGGCTAGGGAAACTACCGGCTGCGAAATAACGCCGCGATTCAGCGCCAGACGGGTTCGGCGAGGTGGGACTCGCTCGGGGTGACGCGGTGCTTGAGGAAGCCTCGGGCGGCGAGGAGCTCGGCGTTGAGCAAGGCGGCGCCGGCGGCGCCGCGGACGAGGTTGTGCGCGAGCAGCGTGAGTTTGACGTCTAGCAGCGGGCATTCGCGGACGCGGCCGACGACGGCGGCCATGCCGTTTCCGGCGTGAACGTCGCGACGCGGCTGCGGGCGATTCTCTTCGTTGAGGAAGACCACGGGATTTCGCAGCGCGCTCGGGAGCGATGCCAGCTCGGCGTCGACTTCGAAGTTGCGGAGGGCTTCGCGAACTTCGTCGAGGGAAGCGATTTTTTTCAAGCCGACGGAGACGCACTCGAGGTGGCCGTCGACGACCGGCACGCGGTTGCAATGGGCGCTGAGGCCGATGCCGGCGTCAACGAACCGCGAGCCATCCCATTTGCCGAGCAGCTTCTGCGGCTCGGATTCCATTTTATCTTCTTCGCCGCTGATGAAAGGAACGACGTTGCCCTGAATATCCATCGCGGCGACGCCGGGGTAGCCGGCGCCGGAAATGGCCTGGAGCGTGACGACAAAGATTTTCTCGAGGCCAAAGGCGTCAACGAGCGGTTTCAATACAAGGACCAAGCCGGCGGTCGAGCAATTGGGATTGGTGACGATGAAGCCCGTGTGGTAGCCACGATTCTTCTGCTGCCAGGGGATGGCGTCGAGATGGGCGGCGTTCACTTCCGGAATGAGTAAGGGAACGTCGGCATCCATGCGGTGATTCCTGGAATTGCTGACCACGGGATAGCCCGCGCGAGCGAAATCCTCCTCGGCGGAGCCAGCGACGGAAGAATCGAGCGCGGAGAAAACGAAATCGCAGTCGAGAGAGAGCTCGAGACCTTTGACGACGAGATTGCGAGCCACTTCGGGAATGGGCGCATCCAGATGCCAGCGCACGGCTTCGGCGTAGCTCTTGCCGGAGGAACGCTCGGAGGCGGCAACTTGGTGAGCTCGAACCAGGGATGACCGGCGAGCAGCTTTACCAAATGCTGACCGACGATACCGGTGGCACCCAAAACCCCGGCCCGCAACTTTTTCTCAGCACGCCTTACCGGCGCGCCTTGATCGCCCCTTACTGCGGCGTTTTCTACGCGCCCCCCGGTCGATTTCGCTGACTGTTTCGACTGCATGTTGCCATCACCTCCATATTGAGATTGTGAACTCATGCCGCACCGCCGTGCTGAGATTTTCCCATCGGGGCAGTAGCAGGATGCTCCTGTACGCGCGGCGAACCAATCCGCGTGCCCCGCGCCTGCGGGTTGAAAGTATTGCGAACCCAGACAACCATTTCGGTTTCGGCGGCGAGAGGCAGCACTTTCGCGTGGAGAACTTTCGCGCCGCTCGCGGCGAGGGCGTGGGCTTCATCGTAGCTGAGCTCATGAAGAAGGCGCGCTTCGGGGGATTCGTTGGGATTGGCGGTGAAGATGCCGTCGACGTCGGTCCAAATAACAAGTTCGTCGGCGTCCACGACGTGTGCGATGATGGCCCCGGAAAAATCCGAGCTGTTGCGGCCGAGCGTGGTGATGCGGCCATCGGGCGTTGCACCGATGAAGCCGGTAACGACGGGCACGACGCCGGCTTCGAGGAGCGGAAGAAGAACGTCTCGGCCGCGTTGTTTAGTTTGTTCGAGATGCGGCTGCGCATCGCGAAAAGTGTCGCAGGTCAGGACGAAATCCGAGGATGTGACAGGCACGGCAGGGATTCGTGACTTTTCCAGCGCGGCGGCAAAGAGCCTGGCGCTGAAGCGCTCGCCAAAGGATGCGAGGCGATCGAAGAGCTCGGCGCCGGCGGCGACGCTGCCCCGAGCCGGAACTTCGTGAAGAAGGTCGCGTCCCAGGAGCTGCAACTCCCGGCGCACGCGAAGGTCGTTCTCTTCGCTGAGCTGCAGATCGCGAAGCACATCGAGGTGAAGATCCAAGACCAGCTCGGCTTCGCGGCGCGCCTGCGCGAGTCTGCCATCGGCGAGAGCGCGAGCAATGGAAAGGAGATGATCGGTTACGCCCTTCATGGCGGAGACGACCACGGCGACGTTGGAAGCGCGCGTGGCGGCGCGAACGAGACCTGCGGCATGGAGCATAGGGTCCGCACCGAGAAGTGAACTGCCGCCGAACTTGAAGGCGACGACGTTCCGGCTTTGCTTGCTCGCCCCGCCGGCCGAATGCACTCGCTGGTGCAACGCGCCGGGGCTTGTTTCGGCTGCTGCTTCTTCCCGTATGTTTTCGAGATTCATGACCTGCGCTCCTGGTTTCCTTTTGCGATTGCAACCGCTGGAGCGTCTCCGGAGGGGGCTTAAAGAAGAAACCCACCGCCAGGTTCGCTTCTGGCGGTGGGTTGGAAACTATTTCTAGTTGCTAGCTGTTTCTCCACGCGCCCGAAGCGGAAATAGTCGTCTTAGTCATAGTCGTAGTCGACATGGACGACTTGGAGGTAATTCGCTTAGTGGCGATGGACAACATATCTTCCCGAATATAGCACCGGAGGGCGGTTGGGGAAAGGGAATAAATCGCGAATGGGCCCTGGAGTGCCGGGCTTGCGCTCGCCACCCGGTCAGCAAGGCGCTCCAGACCCTACCATTGTCGAAGGAATGGGCTATCGCCAAGAGCCGGTTGTAGTACTGTAAAATATTGAATCTACGTATCTTAAGGACTGCAACTTTTCTTATCTGCTCGGGTTTCCGATCCCATGAACGAGTGCGTGTATGGGGCACCACCGGAGTGAACGGCACGAAAGGACTTATGGACCCCAAGAAGTGGTTAAGTGGTGTATGCGCATTAGCACTGATCGCATTCATGAGCGGTTGCGGCGGAGCGTGGTCTTCCCCGATGACCGGAGCGCAATCGGGGACCGTGTTCGTCACGGGAACGGACGCACCACTGCCGAGCGTGGTTTCGTTTCAAGTGGACATTACCGGAATAACGGTCACGGACGCTAACAATAATACGCAATCGGTGCAGCGGAACGCAGACCGTGGACTTCGCGCGGCTGAATGGCTTGCGGACATTGCTGGACATCAACACGATTCCCGCCGGCACCTATACAAGTGTCGCTGTGACGCTTGCGAATCCACAGATCGGGTACTTAAACGTCAATCCGCCGGCGCGACCGACGATCAGCATGCTCAACGGAACCACGTCACCGGCAGTAACGCTGACGCAATCGAGCGTGACTATTCCCTTGTCGACTCCTTTGGTCGTGAGCACGGGAAACATCATCGGCTTGAGGTTTGAATTCAACCTGCGCAACTCCATCGCCGTCGACGGCAGCGGACAGGTCACCGGCGCGGTCACCCCTACGCTGGATCTGAAAGCGATCACACCAAGCGAGGCCGATGCGTATGTTGATGATTTCATCGCTGGCGTGGTGAGCGTAAACGCCGGCGGTAATTCCTTCATCATTCAGGGGCCGCACGGCCACCAGTTCACGGTGAACGTAAACGGTCAGACCGAATGGGAAGGCAGCGAGACCATCAGCAACCTGACTTCGACGTCCATCGTGGAGATCTCCGGCGCACTGGACCGCACCGCGGCGACTTTCCTTGCGGACTCTGTGGGAATCCTCTCCGAGGACAGGTTCTTCGCGGGCGGCTTGATCACGTATGTAAATCCGCCCACAAATACAGCCACGGATTTTGATCTGTATGTGCGAAGCGTGTTGCCTTCCGGTACCGGCTTTCAGTCGGGAGAAATCTCGACCATCGATCTGACCGGCAACGAGAAGTACTTCATCTACTGGATGCACAACAGCTGGACAAACCACTTCTTCAATGCGGGTCTGATGGTGCCCGGCCAGCATATAAGCATCGGCGGACCGGTTGCGAACGGGGCGGTAACGGTAAAGCGCGTGGTGTTGCGGCAAGAAGGGCACACCGGCACGCTGGTGGCGAACAGTGTGAACCTCAATGCCAACACATTTCAGTTCAATTCGAATGGATTAGCAGGCGTGCTGTTCAATGGACCGGTCACCGTGTACGTCACGCCCTTCACGCGATTCGGCGGCGGGCTGAAGAGCCTCGGCGACCTGAGCGGTAATCCGACAAAGCCGTTGCGCGTCGTCGGTCTGGTGCTGAAGGATCCGATCGGCAGCCGGTGTTTGTGGCGCGCGGCGTGGAAGAACTTCCCAATTGACGCCTTCCGATAGAGAAACTCGCATCGATAAAATGACGGCCACCCGGCAGGATCCGGGTGGCCGTTGTGTTGTGTTTTGCGGCCCGGTCAACATCTTGGAGAAGCTGGCGGAAGTTTTTGACGTCCTCCCCGCCGCTCTTACAGCGAGGATTCCTACGGAGCCGGATGTTTAGTCCGGTCTCTTCGATGGGTTCCTGCTTCACAGATCAGCCTTACTGCGCCGCATCTCCACAGGCTTCACATCGGGCCTGTCCGGCCCTAGGTCTGTTTGGGAAGAGAGGAGTCTAGGATGGAGCGGCGCCGACCGGCGGAGAACCACAACTCAGCTGGTGTTCAATTTTCATCCGTAGTTTGTGGGCACGCGGGGCGTCAAAAAAGACCGCCACGTGGAATCAACCGCACGACTGTTTTCTTTTGCGCAAAGAGCCTGAGGCTCCTTCGTCGCTTCGCTCCGCATCATGAGCGGGCGGAATCGGTGTTTGCGAAAATCAGGCTGGAGCAGGTGAGGCCGGATTCGGCCTTTTGGAGTTCGGAGATGTTCACCGGCGTGACCTGGAAGCCGCGCGCTTCGATGCGGGCACGTGTGCGCGGGAACGATGCGGGGAAAATGATCGTGCCACCGAGAGCCAGGGCATTGGCTGCATGAGGCTCGGCGGAATCAACGTCGATCCACTCATGGCCGGCGAGGGGCGTGGTAGCGAACCAGGCGCGATTGGCGAGGAGCGTGTTGCCGCTGAGATGCGTGACCGCCGATTTCAGGTGCAGGCAGCCGGTGACGGGAACGGCGATGACTTCATAGTTGTGCGGCAAAAGAATGGTGGCGAGCTGGCGGATGCCTTCCGCGTTGCTGCGCTTGGTGAGGCCGACAAAGAGCTTTCGGCCGATGCGAAGGATGTCGCCACCTTCGAGGGTGCCGGGAAGAGAAACGTATTCGAGCTTTCGAAATTTGGCGAGCGCCTGGGCGAGTGAAGGCGCCTCGCGGCGGCGGGTCTCCGTCCCGAGCGGCAAGATCACCGCCAATTCATCGAGAACCATAGCAGGGTCTTCGACGAACATGGAGTCGGGAAGATCGGGCTCGGCGGGAAGTGAAATAACGCGAGCGCCCAATTTGTCCAGCAGCTTCTCGTAGGCGTGGTGCTGCTCCTGGGCAGTGCCCAGATCGATGGGCTTACGGTCGATGAAGGAAAGTTCGCAATTGACGATGGCGGGGCTGACGGCACGTGTGATGGCTATAAGCATTCTGATCGTGAGAGTTTACACGAGAACGATGTGGGGTGTGGGGGGTGAGGAACGTTGAAGGTAGAGCGGGAGCGGAATAGACTCTAGGGACCACAATGGATGTTCGGGAGGCGAGTGCAATGAATGATTCGATGAGGCGCGCGGCGGCGATTCTGCTAGTGATCCTGGGAGGGGCGGCGCTGTGGTGGGCGGGCAGCGGAGCGGCGGCTTCGGCATCGGCGAATGACGCCATGGTGGCGACGATCGCGGCAGCGCGAGAGCGTGCGGCGGCGAACGATCCGCGGTTGAAGGGAGCGTCGAGGTTCGAAGAAGGCGGCTGGATTTACCTGCATCTCGAAGGCGATCCGGGCGCGATGGGATATCAGCACGGATACCTCCTGGCGCCGGAGATCGAAGATGCGTTTGCGGCCGTGAGCGCGGGGATGATGCATTCCACGGAGCGCGACTGGGAATTTTTCCGGAAAGCCGCGCACGAAATGCTGTGGCCGAAGATCGATGTGGAGTATCAGCAGGAGCTGCGGGGCATCGTCGAGGGGCTGCGCGCACGTACCGGTTCGAACCTGGATGTGGACGACCTAGTGGCCTTCAATGCCTTCGAGGAGCTGCCAGATTATTACGTGCCGTGGCTGAACAAGCAGCAAAAAATGGCGGAGGCACCGGAGCTGAAGAGCCCGGGGAATTGCAGCGCTTTCGTGGCTACGGGAAGCTGGACAAAAGACGGGCTGATCGTGATGGCGCACAACAATTGGACGAGTTACCGGAACGGGGAACGGTGGCGGATCGTGTTCGACATTGCGCCGAAGAATGGTTACAGAATCCTGATGGATGGTTTCCCCGGAGTGATCGCGAGCGATGACGATTTCGGGATCAATAGCGACGGGCTGATGGTGACGGAAACGACGATTACGCAGTTTGAAGGCTGGGACCCGAACGGCAAGGCGGAATTCGTTCGGGCAAGGAAGGCCCTGCAGTATGCGGGCTCGATCGACGAATACAAAGAGATCATGCTGGAGGGAAACAACGGGGGATATGCAAACGACTGGCTGCTCGGCGACCGGAAGACAGGGGAGATCGCGCAACTCGAACTTGGCTTGAAAGCGCACAAGCTGTGGAGGACGAAGGATGGAGTGCTCGCCGGGTCGAACTGGGCGCGCGACCCGCAGGTGCTCAAGGAAGACGCGCCACAGTTTGATCCAATTAATAAAGAGAGTTCGCCGAATGCGAGGCGAGCACGGTGGGATGAATTGCTGAAGGAAAACAAAGGAAAGATCGACGTAGTGCTTGCGGAAAAAATGCTTGGCGACCACTCGGACACGGCTCAGAAAAAGGAAGAAGCAAACGAGCGCACGCTGTGCGGGCACGTGGATGGGTCGCCCCGCGGCGTGAAAGAGTGGGAGTGGCAACCCTACTATCCCGGCGGGGCGGTGCAAGGAAAAGCGACGGATGCAAAAATGGCGAAGGAAATGCGCATCATGGCACGCATGGGTCATCCCTGCGGCGGGGATTTTCTCGCCAAGCCGTTCTTAGCGGCTCATCCCGAGTATGCCTGGCAGGAGCCTTATTTGCGGGACATGAAGGCGGGGCCATGGACGGAGTTCCGGTCAGGCCAAGCCCCCAAAGAGTAAGACAAGTCTTAGAAAAACGGGACCGCGCGCGCGCGCGAAAAGGATATCACCAAGGAGTAAGGGGCCATAGGGACCGCGCGGGAGATCCAGAGCCGGGTAATTCCCGCGCCGAGGAGCATCCCGGCAAGAATCAAGCCGATCACACCGAACACAATCCAAACATCCGATTTTGAAAACGCCAGGCCGCCTGAGCTTCGAGAAGATCCTTGAGCGGAATCAGCAGCCGGCTCACGGTGGGCCAAGTGAGAATGTGAGGACTTGTCGGAAACTTCCGGGTGCACCAGGAGGCAGTAGCCCTTCCGAGGAATGGTCTCGATATACACCGGCTTATCGGAGGAATCGCCAAGCGCTTGGCGGAGTTTGTTAACGGTGGTATTTACGTTAGCGTCGTAGTTCACATGCGTATCGGCAGGCCAGAGCCGCATGCGCAGCTCTTCGCGGGTGACGACTTCACCAGGCTTCTCAAGAAGTGTCAGAAGAACCTGATAAACCTTGCCCTGCAGCTTGAGCCGGGACCCATTCCGGGTAACCTCCTGCCGCTGCTGGTCAATCCGGAACGGCCCAAAAAGGACATAGCGGCCGGACGACAGGAGTACCCGTTCCGAAGTCGTCGGTTCATCCGGTTCTCGCATCGAGATCACTTCCGGTGACATAGACGCCCACCCTTATGGTGTATAGACGTAGAAACCACTCGAGTGTCTTCTATCTTTACGAACAATTTCATCAATAGGTTCCGTGAAACCGCTGAGCCCGGGCGGCACCATTCGAGGGAGGCGGGGAAGAATCTGAAGTTTGGGAGGTTACCGAAGGAAATCGTCTAGATTTTGAAGTCAATTATATGAATTAGCGGATTCCCATGCCGCCAGCTAAGTGCCCTTTTCTGGCAATGCGCGTCTAAACCCCCAATCAGGGCTTTCCTACTACGCGAGGTGAAAAAAATGCGGCGTTTCATGGTTCTTTATGCAGCAAATGCCTTGTTTCTTCCGTCCGGGGGCGGCTGATCCTGACCTGGCACCCGCAACCAAAAACCGTGCGCTTATGCGGCGGAAAATCGTCAATTTGACTTCTGGCTGGGCCATTGGAACGTCGTCACCAGCCAGGGAGCGACGCCCGCGGGAGACAGCCGAATCGAATTGATTCTCGGGGATTGCGTGGTGCAGGAAAACTGGATGAGCGCGGGAAACATCGGCTACTCCGGGAAGAGCTACAACATCCACAATGCGGCGCTCAAGCGTTGGGAACAATACTGGGTGGATAATACCGGCGGCAACCTTTTCTTCTATGGCGGGCTGAAGGACGGAATCATGGATTACTGGACCGATGAACTTCCGCAACCAGACGGGAAAAAACTAAAACGGCATCTGCAATTCATCAAGCTTGGACCTGATACGGTCCGGCAATTCAGCCAAGGTTCAAACGACAACGGCAAGACCTGGTTCGTGGAGTACGACTTCACCTGTAACCGGAAAAAATAGGATTCGAGAGCCCCCACCTAGAAGGGAATCCTCAGGGCAAGTCGAGGTCAAGAGCGTAGATGTCCGTCAAACCACGCTCAACCATCACGTAAAGAGAGCCATCCAGTCCAATTCCGCTGAGGGTGCAATGGGAGGGGCTGCTGCGAAGGATCTCGCCGCAACTGAAGACCTTCTCCACCTGGCGATTCGCGATTTTCACGCGATAGATGGCCTGCTCGCTGTCGAGCTGATCCTGAAAATAGATCGCCGCGGAGCCGGAAGTCCAGTACGGAGCGCCGAGAAGTCCGCCCTCGGCCACATCACTCCATTTTTCCGCCTGGAAATCATAAAGGAGCAGCCGGTGATTTGTTTCGTCAAGAGCCGCGACATAGCGTCCATTGGGAGACCACCGAGGCGCGACCAACCCTCGGGACGCTGGCAAGAGCGTCCACTCACCGGTGCTTGATTTGAACAAGTAGACACCAAATTTGGGCTGGGTCTTTTGTTCGCGCATGCTGACGACGATTTGCGTACCATCCGGGGACCAATCGGCGTCGGACGCCTCGCGGCTCTCGGGAAGGACCGCGCGCAAGGCCCCGCCATCCG
>QHZC01000516.1:2124-6182 GCA_003224515.1 Acidobacteriota bacterium | reverse complement strand
TTGACCACAATGGCGTCATTTCTGTTGAGAAAGCAGAAGTCAGCAAAGACGGTGAGTGGAAAGAGATAGACATCAAGTCCTCGAAACCAGGGCGTGGGGCCAAATCGAGTTGACAGGAAATCATTCCGTTTGAGTCCGGCGCGTCTGCCAGTTCCGCCACTCGGGCACATCGGCAGGATAGCATCAGCCGAGGTTCTTTGTATAACTTATTAGTTATCTTATATAATGGTTAAACCTAAAAGAGGTTTGGGGTGAATGCGACTTTCCAAAATACACGTCACTAATTTTCGTAGTGTTGAGGATTCCACGGAATTCGATGTCGGGCAGGTGCTCGCACTGGTCGGCAAGAATGAAGCCGGAAAGACTGCCATCTTGCAGGCGCTCGCTGGCCTGAATCCTCATCCGCTGACGCCAGTTAGCTACGACATCGAACGAGATTATCCCCGACGTTTCCTGACCGAATATGCTCAACGGCATCCGAAGGAAAACGCCAAGGTCGTTTCCACCAAGTGGACGTTGACCGAGGAAGAAAAGAAGGCAATCCAAGACGAGATCGGTGATGCTCTCCAGGACTCGCCTGTCGTCATCTACTGTGGATACAAGGACACTCAGCCTACCTGGGAATTGCCGATAGATTATGCGAAGGCCGCTCAAATCTCATTGCGGCAGAAAAGTTGGATGACGAGGAGAAGGCTTCACTCGCGGATGCGGAAAGCACTTCAAAGTTGCGGGAGAGGCTTGAAAAGATCGAAGAGCCAACATCCAGACAAAAACACCTATTGGAACGCTTGACTGCTTACCCGGAGAAATGCATCAAAGGATTTGCCGAAGCGAAGTTGAAGCCAGGGTTCCCACACTTCATGTATTCGTCCCATTACGACCGGATGGTCGGAGAAATTCGCCTGGACACGTTCGAAGCCAGGAAGGCGAAGCAGAATCCGCATTTTGCACAGCGGGGCGAGATCAAGGCGGTGAGCAAGTCTTTATTGATTTTCTTGAATACGCTGGAACCTCGCTTAAGGAAGTCGCGACCGCCAACACCTATGAAAGTCTGAACGCCAGGTGTGAAGCTGCGTCAAGCCATATCACGGCGCAACTGCTAGAGTATTGGACGCAAAACCCAAACATTGAATTTGAAATACGCGTAACGAAAGCGGAAGCTGGCGACCCTGTGCCGTTTAACGAGGGCATCATTGCTAGGGCACGCGTGAAGAACAATCTTCATAAGCTTTCGCTGCCGTTCTCTGAACGAAGTGCTGGCTTTGTTTGGTTCTTCTCTTTCCTCGTCAAGTTCGCCCAGGTCCAGAAGACCGCTGGCAAATTGATTCTGTTGCTTGACGAGCCTGGTTTGACACTCCACGGAAAAGCGCAGGGAGACTTGCTTAGGTATTTCGATGAGAAGTTGGCTCCGCGCCATCAAGTCATCTACACGACTCATTCACCGTTCATGGTTCCGGCAAACAATTTGCCAGCAGTTCGCATAGTCGAGGATAGAATCTTCCAGCCGAAGCCAGGCCAATGGGCGTCAGAAGGAACGAAGGTGCGCGACGACACGCTGGCGACTGATCGCGACACGTTGTTTCCGCTGCAAGGCGCTCTCGGGTATGAGATCACTCAGACGTTGTTTGTCGGGAAGCACACTCTACTGATTGAAGGACCCGGAGACATTCTGTATCTGGAATCGTGGTCGTCAGCATTGGTTCGTCGTGGCAGGACTGGCCTTGACCGACGCTGGACAATGTGTCCGGCTGCGGGATAGATAAGATTGAGCTTGAATATGTGATCGGCGGACGGCGTTCTTTGCTCCATGAATACGACCTTATTAAGGAAAAGCACAAAACTCGTTCGTTGCAGCAGATTCAACGAGCCGAACACGAATTCTTCGAAAAGATTTGGTACGGTCGGAGCGCGTCAGAGAGCGAGATGCAAAAGTGGGACCCAAAGTTACGACGGAGTGTCAAACGGTCGCAGCAAGAGATTGAAAAGAAGTACGGGAAGAAAAATCTCTACGTCGATGATTTTGGATGGGGAATGTTTAGCGGCAAGCTTTCCGCACTACGATGGGTGCTCGGGGACGAGTGGGATATGCTCGACTCCTAGTTCAGTCCTGACCTAGCTGCTTACTCCTCCGTCTTTTTCCAACTGATGTACACCTGTTGCACTGTGTCGTACTTTGGGACTGTAGTGCCAGCATCCGGTGTGAATACGGTCCAGGTCTTGCCTTCATCCCACGAGGCGATGGGATTGCCCGTTGTAGAAGTTGCCCATCGGAGCGTGGAGACTGCCCGTTCATAGTGACAGTATTTTTCACCAAGCGGAGCCGCGAGGAAAGCACAGTCATGTGGGTGCGTGGCAACAATCACTTTGTCAGCGGATAAGCTGTACTCCAATTCATATCGAAATTTGGAATGCCACATGTTCCCCCGGAATGTCCGACAGAAAAACCGCAAGAATTATCCACCCAATTATTACGGCAGAGGACCACTTGTCCTTGACCGCCTGTTCGACTCTAGCCACTGCACTTTCCACCCGTTCTACCGCGTCCACGAAATCGTTCGAACGCACTTCAAAATCGTCCTCAGTATCCATACGAATCTCCCTGCGTCATTATTCCTCTAAACATCCGTAGTGCTGGATTGCCTGATAGAATCGCGCTGTGAAACAGCGTCCAAAAGTCGAGCTAATTCGCCAGCCGACTCTATTCCAGATGGAGAAATTGGACAAGGCAGGCAAGCTTGCAAACAGCTTGAATGTTGAGCGGCCCTTCTCTCTGCCCGGCATTCTCCTCGGAACTTCCGCGTTTACGGCGGCAGGTTGGGAAGGCTCCTTCTATCCACGGGGCATGCAATCACGCGATTTCCTTTCCTACTACGCCACGCAGTTTGCTACGGTCGAAGTGGACTCTACCTTCTACGGCTGCCCTTCTGCTCGCACGGTCAACAACTGGGCCGCCCGAACTCCTGCGGACTTCATCTTCTCCGTCAAAATTCCCCAGGTAATTACGCATGAGAAAGCGCTGGTGGACTGCGATTCTGAATTCGAGGAGTTCGTGAAAACGATGGATATTCTCGGTCCAAAGCTTGGTCCGATCATCTTTCAGTTTCCGTTCTTCGACCGCTGGAAATTCCCGAAGCAAGATCATTTCCTCACCGTGCTGGCAGCGTTCCTGAAGAAGCTTCCTACCGACCACAAATTTGTAATCGAGATTCGAAACAAGACCTGGCTCGATGCCAGGTTCGCAAACGCGCTCCGGGAATATAATGTCGCTTTGGCGTTGACCGACACATCGTTTATGCCAAGGCCGTGGGAAATGAAGGAGAAGTTTGACCTGATTACAGCGGACTTTGCTTATGTGCGCTGGTTGGGAGACCGCAAAGAAATCGAGCAGCAGACAACGACGTGGGACAAGACCATCATCGACCGCACTAGCGATTTGAAAAATTGGGTGGAGGTATTCAAATCGCTAGTGAGCAATATCAAAGTCTTGAAGATTTTTGCGTTCAGCAACAACCACTATGCCGGGCATGGGCCAGCAACAGCGAAACTCTTTTGGGACTTGTGGAACAAGAAACAATAGAATTGTGCTTTTGAGCGCAACTTGCACTTGTCGGGTTTCCAACTTGTCGCCCGCTGGCCCCATTGGAACGCAGACATTCTCTTGCGGAAGGCCCGCGGGGCCCTTAGTTGTTTTATGGTTTTTTGTTTGCGGCCCTCTTGCTGGGTTCGATTGAGTCGATGTGAATCGTCTCGCCATCGAGCGTGCCTGTAACGGATACATCCACAGCAGCGTAGTGGGCGGCCTTGCTTTGAGGCTCCAGCACGTAGACATGATGGCCCACCCACAAGCCATATTTCGACCCTTTACGTACACAACGGTCGATGCATTTCTTATCCGGGGTCATATCCTTTGTGACCTGGCAATTCGTGCCGCAATGGGTATCGGTGATATAGCCCTGCCATGTCTGTTGCAACCCGGTGCTTTGTGCGCCGCCGCTAGTCTGCAAAAACACTACGACGAGCAAGAGCAACGGAGTTGTCATTGTTCTTTTGGAGTTTGT